>CALCJG010000188.1 GCA_937967705.1 uncultured Spirochaetia bacterium | reverse complement strand
CATTCTCAGGGAAGGGACGAAGCTGCAGATCCTTGCGCCCGTGGTTCGCGGCCGCAAGGGGGAACACGAGGACAAGCTGGAGAGCGCCCGTAAAAACGGCTTTGTGCGGGTGCGCATCGACGGCGAGGCGCGGACACTGGATGAGGAGATCAAGCTCGATAAAAACCGCAAGCACAACCTTGAAATCGTCGTGGACCGTATCGTCCTTAAGGAAGGAATCCGTTCCCGGCTGGCGGAATCCCTGGAAACGGCCATCGATATGGCGGAGGGACTGGTCCTGGTCATAGTGGATGACGAGGAGCGTCTCTATTCCACCCGGCTCTCCTGTCCCGACTGCGGATTCTCCATGCCCGAGCTCTCTCCCCGCATGTTCTCCTTCAACAGCCCCTACGGGGCCTGCGAAAAATGCAGCGGCCTGGGTTTCATCATGCAGTTCGATCCGGAACTCATTATCTCCGATCCCGACAAATCCCTCTACGACGGGGTTCTGGATGTCTGGGGCAAGAGCACCAGCTACTGGTACCTGGAACAGATAAAAACCCTGGAACAGAACCTGGGCTTCGACGCCTCGGTGCCCTGGAAGAAGATACCGGAAAAGATCCGGAAGATCATCCTCTTCGGATCCGGGGGTAAGAAGCTCAATTACGACATCAAGCGCTACGAGGGGGAATACCGCTTTACCCGCAGTTTCGAGGGGGTCATACCCAATCTCGAACGGCGCTACCGGGAGACCAAATCCGAAGACATGCGGGAGTGGATGGAGCGGTACATGACCAACCTGTCCTGCGACGCCTGCGGAGGAAAGCGCCTCAAGCCCGAGAGCCTGGCAGTCAAGGTGACCGGTAAATCGATCGATGAAATCACCGCCCTGTCCATAAAGGAAAGCCGGCAATTATTTGAAACCATCGCGCTGGGGGAGACCGAGGGAAAAATCGCCTCGCAGATCATGAAGGAAATACGGCTGAGGCTCAAGTTCCTCAGCGATGTGGGCATACAGTACCTCACCCTGGACCGTTCCGCCGGCACCCTCTCGGGGGGCGAGTCCCAGCGCATCCGGCTGGCCACACAGATCGGTTCCAGCCTCATGGGGGTGCTCTACATCCTGGACGAACCCAGCATCGGGCTGCATCAGCGGGACAACCGCAAGCTCCTGAACACCCTCAAGGACCTGCGCAATCTGGGAAACACCGTGATCGTCGTGGAACATGACGAGGAAACCATCCTGGAAGCGGACCATGTCATTGACCTGGGGCCCGGCGCAGGGGTGGACGGCGGCTTCATTGTAAGCCAGGGCACGCCGGAGGAAATCAAGGGAGACCCAAAATCCCTCACGGGGAAATATCTCTCCGGAACCCTCTTTGTACAGGTACCCCCTTCCCGCCGGAAACCCAGGGGATTCATTAAAATCACCGGAGCGAAAGAAAACAACCTTAAGAACCTGGATGTGGAAATCCCTCTGGGAACCTTTACCTGTGTAACCGGCGTCTCCGGATCGGGTAAATCCACTCTGGTCATCGAGATCCTCTTCAAGGCCCTCTACAGCTTAAAAATGCATGCCAAGACCTACCCGGGAAGTTTCAATAAAATTCTTGGCGCCGAGAGCGTGGACAAGGTGATCGACATAGACCAGTCCCCCATCGGGCGAACCCCCCGGTCCAACCCGGCCACCTATACTGGCCTTTTTACCCCCATTCGGGAGCTTTTCGCCAAACTCCCGGAATCCAAGGTAAGGGGGTACAAAGCAGGCCGCTTCTCCTTCAATGTCTCCGGCGGGCGCTGCGAATCCTGCGAGGGCGACGGCATTAAAAAGATCGAGATGCATTTTCTTCCGGACGTCTACATCACCTGCGAGGTCTGCAAGGGACGCCGCTACAATCACGAGACCCTGGAGGTGCGCTACAAGGGGAAAAACATCTACGAGGTCCTGGAGATGAGCGTCTCCGAGGCTTTGGAGTTTTTCCAGAACATCCCCGCCGTTCACGCCCGCCTGGATACGCTCAACCGCGTGGGCCTGGGATACATCAAGCTGGGCCAGCCTGCCACTACCCTCTCCGGCGGCGAAGCTCAGCGGATCAAACTCTCCACGGAACTCTCCAAGCGCGCCACGGGCAACACCGTCTATATTCTGGACGAACCCACTACGGGGCTGCACTTCGCCGACGTCCACAAACTCCTGGAGGTCCTCAACTCGCTTGTGGAAAAGGGGAACAGCGTCATCGTAATCGAGCATAATCTGGATGTCATCAAGACCGCCGACTGGATCATCGATCTTGGCCCCGAGGGAGGGGACGAGGGAGGGCGTATCGTAGCCCAGGGCACTCCGGAGGAAGTCTCCCGCATCAAGGAATCCTACACGGGGCAGTATCTCAAAAGGATGCTGAAGAAACCCTCGTCCCGTTCCGATTAATAAATAAAGAAGCTCAATAAATTGAATTAAAATTCCCTTTTGGACACAAAGCATCAGTAAAAATCGCTTTCTTTTGTAACGAATGAAAAAAGCGATTTTTAGAGGCGACCATAAGAAACAATTTACTTGACTTTTCTTGTAATAAGACATAATCTGCTCGACGACTACACTAATGACAGGGGGATCATGCACTCTCGATTTATCATAACAACCCTGCTGATAATCAGTTTTTCCGCCTGTGTCCTGGTATCCGCAAATCCTGCCCGCGCCGCGACGGTCAACCTGGCCCGTTTCGAGCGAGCCAAGGAACATTTCCGCAGGGGAGTAATCTTCTTCAACAACAACCAGTATCTCGCCGCGGTGGAATTTTTCCGCAAGGCGATTGCCGAATACCCGGAATATCACACGGCCCGGGAGTACCTGGCCCGTTCCTATAAGCTGTCCGGATATGTGGACGAGGCCCTGAAGGAGTGGGAATCCCTGGCGGCCATCACCCCGGACAACGTATCCCTTCAGGGTAAAATCGACACCCTGAGATACCGGCAGATGGGCGGTGAAAGCAGCTTTCAGCCGGGTCATTTCGTCCTATCTACGGAATATTCCTCCGCCGCCATGAAGCGCTTCCGGTTTCCGCAGCCCACAGACGTAACCGTCGACCGTGAGAAGAACGTTTACATCACATCCTTTTCCGGGGGCAAACTTATAAAAATCGATACCAACGGCCATGGCGTAACCACCTACTCCCCCTCCTTTGAAAGCCGTCTCTACGGTATAGACTATTTCAAGGAGCAGTTGGCGGTCTCCGACTTCAAGAAGGATTCCGTCTACATCATGACTACGGCTTTCAAGACTTTGCAGAATTTTGGTTCCCCGGGAAACGGCGAAGGGCACTTTCACGGCCCCAAAGGCCTCTGTTTCGATGAGAAGGGATATCTCTACGTGGTGGACTCCGGCAACAGCCGGGTTCAGAAGTTCGACAACAAAGGCAACTTCATCCTCCAGTTCGGTCAGCAAGGGGAGTACGAAGGTCAGTTCTCCAATCCCACCGACGTGACGGTTTACAAGGATCAGGTTTTCGTCACCGACACGGGCAACCGGCGTATCGTCTCTTTTGATGACTCGGGGAATTTTATAAAAAATTACACTCAGGAGAAACTGGAAAAACCCCGCAGCATCGCCCACTACAGGGATCATCTTCTCGTCTCGGACGAGTTCGGAGGGTTGCTCTTTTACAATCTGTTCAACAATGCCTCCCAGTGGTTTTCCCACTGGGACAATGAGAAACGCAGCTTCTCCAAGCTTTTTTCCGCCACCTTCGATCGTGACGGTTATCTCTACTGCCTGGACTACAATCACGAAACCGTTTTCCTCTTCTCTCCCCTTCAGTCCGCTTACACCAACCTTGAGGTGGAGATCACCGCCTTTGACACGGCCAAATTCCCCGTGGTGGCCGTTTATCTCAACGTGAAGAGCCGTACCGGCAAACCCATCTATGGTCTTAACAAGGGCAATTTCCGCATAACCGAGGACGGTTCGAACATCGCCAGTCTTTATGTGGATTACCTTAAATCGATGCAGACCTCCCTCTCCATGGTTCTCTGCACGGACCGTTCCGTGGAGAATCAGCCCTTCCACAAGGAGATCCCCTGGGCTGCGGAATTCATTCTCTCCCGGATGAGAAAGAACGATTCCCTCAAGGTACTGAATTTCAATGAAGACTACTGGACCGGCAATCCCTTCGACTGGAGCCGACGGAGGGCTCTCCGTGCCTTGGAGAAGAAGGAATACGCTCCGGGCAAGAACATCGGCAATGTTCTCTACAACGCTCTGAACGACCTGGTCCCCCGGGTCAATCGGCGGGCGGTGATTCTCATCACCGACGGGAGCGTCAGCGAGACCTCCTTTTCCAAGTATTCCCCTCAATACATCATAGAATACGCCCGGAACCACTACATCCCCGTTTACATCATCGCCTTCAAGGAGAAAAACCCGGTTTTAGAGAAGATCGCCACAGAAACAGGGGGGGCCCTTTACAAGGCGGGGGAAATCGACAAGCTTAAAAACCTCTACGAAACGATGAAGGGATCTGAGGAGCGTCGCTATGTGCTGGTCTATTACAGCTTCAAACTGCCCTCCTTCAAAGGATGGTGGTCCGATGTAAAGCTGGAGGTGGACTATAAGGGCCAGACGGGCCATGAGTGGGGGGGATACTTTGTACCTTAAGGAAAGGGATCCCTTCAGCCTGGCACGGGAGAAAATGGTGAACCGTCTCACCTCTGCCGGCATTTATTCCGGTAGAGTCCTTTCGGCCCTGAGGGAAGTTCCCCGGCATGTTTTCGTTTCCGAGGCCCTCTGGTTCCGGGCTTACGAGGACCGTCCCCTTCCCATAGGTTACGGCCAGACGATCACCAAACCCTCCACCATCGGAAGAATGGTGCAGGCCCTCAATCTCTCCGGTTCCGAGAGCGTCCTGGAGATAGGCACGGGATCCGGCTATCAGGCTGCGGTCCTGAGCCGTCTCTCACGCGCCGTCTCTTCTCTCGAGCGGATTGAGGAACTCCATAAACGGGCTGTTGATATACTGCGGCTGAGGCTTAATTACCACAACATCACCCTCCTGCATAGCGAGGATTTTACCAGGCTTAAGGGGCCCTATGACGCCATTATCGTTGCGGCCTGTGCAGAAGAGATGATACAGGATCTCTGGGATCTCATGAGCCCAGAAGGCACGCTTATACTGCCGGTTCAGCACCGGGGATCGCAGATGATTAAGAAGTATTGGAAACGCTCCGGGGTCCTGCAGGAAGAGGATCTCGGCGAGGCCTCTTTCGTTCCGCTGATCCTTTCCCGGGCGGAATGAGGAGGGTCGTTTAGTCCCTGTTTAAAATCTCCGATATCCATTTTACCGATTTCCGGAACTGTTTTTCTCCCCCCGCCTCATTTCCTTCATCGGGATAGACCTCGATGGTCTTATCGCAGATCAGGTGGTTAAAAAGCGCGAAGATGCATTCCGGGGGTGATATGTTGTCCTTGAAACCCAGGGTTACAAGACAGGGGCAGGATATCGCATCAGAAAAGTTGAGGGCATCGAAATAGGTGAGGTTTTTCTTGATCGCCTTGTTCTTTATCTTATGATGGGCCAGGAAGGCATTGATCTCATTGGCCGTATCTCCGGTGGAAAGGTTCTGGCTCATATTGAGATAAACGAAGGCAGGGGTATCCAGCACCAGGGCCCTGACCCGGGAAGAATGGGAGGCCGCGAAGAGAGCCGCTGCCGCCCCCAGACCCTTGCCGATATACCCAACGGCGCTGCAGTCCACCAGGTTCTTCAATCGAAGCATATCAATGGCCCGATAGGCATCAAGGTATATCCCTTTGACGTAAAAGTTCTCCCGGTCAATCAGATTTTCCGCCATATACCCGGGGCTTGGGGGTTTCTCCTCTCCCTGATTCCTGTCGAAGAGCAAAAGCTCGTGACCCCGCAGACGCAGAAAGAAATAAGCGACCGTCTTGTCCAGCGGGAATCCCCGGTAGGGCATCGGCTGATTGTAATCCCCCAGTACGATGACCACTTTCGGACGGTCGACTCCGTCTGGGATTAGTAGCTGACCCATGACGATGGCCTTGTTGTAGCTTCGGTAGGTGATGTTGTAGGTGTTGAAACCGGGATGGGAGCTTTTCTTCGCGTGCTCGTACTTCGGTTCGATGGGAATCTGTTTCAGGGTCCGAAGGGAATTGTCCCAGTATTCCTCGAAATTGTCTTCCCTGTCGAAGGGGGGCAGGTTGAGGAAAAATCTGTCGAAATCGTTGATGGTGGCCATTGCCCGCCCTGCTTCCCCTTATTTACCGGTGCTGAAATGCTTGTAGATCATATAGTCGTTGTAGGACATCATCATGTATATGATCGCAATGATAGCGAAAATCAGTATGATAAAGGCCAGGCCGTAAAGAAAATAGACGAGAGGACGTGACAGGACATGCCGGGCGATCTGGGGGGCGGACACATCATGCTTCCTCAGGAAAAAAACCTTTTTCAGGGGTACGTAAAGCAGAAACAGCACGACACCTATTCCGGCAGAATACCGGATGATATTATTGAAAACCATTTTATGCTTGATGGCAAACATCACCAGCGGCAGAAGGAGTATGTCCATGACGACGATCGACACCAGGGCAGCAGCGATTATCAGCCCTGAGAGCATGAGGAAATCTCTCGCACGGTCCTTTATTCGTCCCTTCTCTATGGAATTGTTATTATACATGGCTCTATCCTGAATAGAATTATGTTGGAACTCAGGGGAGGACCATTTTTTTGGTCTCCTTTTTTTTAGGTCCCGGAGCATCCTTTTTAACCGGCCTGTCGTCAGGTTTTATCCCTTCGTCCGCCGGTTTCTTTTCCTTTCCCGGTTGGGGTTTTTCCTTTGCTTCCTTCCCCTTTTTTACCGGTTGGGCGGTACCCTCTTCCTTCTTGTCCGTTTCTTTGGCCGTCCCTTCGATCTCTTCCAGGGCCTTGCGGGCCTCACGCTGAACCTTGGGATTGGGATCATGATTCATTTTATATTTTAAAATGTCAATTGTTCTTTTATCTTTGAATTCTTTGATGAGATTGATGGCCCTCAGCCGCACACCGGCGCTGTCACTGCGCATAGCGTTCATGAGCCTGGGAAAGGCTTTTTCATCTCCCAGTTTGGCCATGGCGGCAATACAGTAGATATAGAGAGTATAATACTGCTGCTTTTTTTTGTAGGGATAGCTTTCAATCTGTTTAACCACCTTGTCAATCTCAGCCGAAGCCTCCCGGACATTCAGGCGTCCCAGTGAGTTGGCGGCATAAGCCCTCACGGACAGGTCCTCGTCGTCGTTCTTCAGCAAACTAAGAAGAAAATCCTTGCTGTCCACAGCCCCTATTTTTCCCAGCATCAACACCAGGATTTCCCGGTTATGCGCGCTGGACTTGTTGTCCTTGATCTTCTTCAGCGCCAGATCCTTGGCTTTGATTTCTCCCAGATCTCCCAGAGTCGTGATCAAAGCCTCCATGAGCTGGGAATTTTTTGAAAAATCCTGTCCTCCCAATTTGGCAATCAGCCTGTCCGAGGCGCTCTTGTCCTTCAAACTGTTTATCGCGTAAACTGCGGCGACACAGACATCTTCAGAGGGATCGTCCAGCAGTTCCTGTATAACGGGAGATGCCTCGGAGAGCTTTATCTCGCCGAGCACGGTCAGGCCCTTGACTTTGACCTCTGCATCACTTTCTGTTTTCAGCACATCCGACACCTTCATGCCCAACCTTTTCTTCTCTGCTTCATCACGGACTCTAAGAATATTGTTGATAGCCTCACGACGGTCTTTCTGTATGCCGTATTCCAGGGTCTGCTCGATCCATTCGATCATCTTTTTTTCCCGTTCTTTACGCTTTTCCTCGGTCTCAGCTTTACGGGACTTTTTTTCATTTCCCTTGGAAGCATCTCCCTTATCGTTCTTTACAGGTTCCTTTTTCTTGGCATCTCCTTTACCCTTCGGAATTGTCTTAGAATCAGGCTTTTTTACACTCTCCGCTTTTTGGGGAGGCTGTTTCTTATCTGCCGACTTCAGAGGTTTCTTCGTCTGACCACCAAGGGGTGACAGAAGGGAAAGGAAAAGGAGAATCATCACCGCATATCGCCATGCCCCTGCCCCGCTCTTAATATCCATCTGTATCAACATATGCTCATACCTGTATTCTCTGTTATAAAAAACATCATTTCAGGGTCCATAAGAAAAGACCATCTCTATTTATAATATCGGCCCGAAAGTTGGGATAATCAATGGAGATATTGCATTATTGCACGGCTATGGCAATATTTACCCCGGGATGGATAATTTTTCTTGCATTAATTACCCTCTGCTCTGCATAATTCAGAATGAGAAGTCATGATGCCTTATATAGTTTTAATCTTTGAGGCGTGAAGTACTTCCCACAATAACTTTTCCCGATATCTGACGGTTCCCCATGGATGAAACGACCAAAGCGATTGATAACGGCAGCATCAGCATTCTGCTGATCGACGATGAGGAAAAAATCGTTTCCCGTCTGGCCCGTACTCTCAGCAAGGAAGGGTATCATGTCGAGAAAACCGACAATGGCGGTGATGCGATTACCCTGCTCGATTCCCGGATTTATGACATTGTTGTAACCGACCTCAACATGCCTGATATAACCGGTTTCGAGATCATGGATTACATCCAGCAGAAGGGGATCGAGACCCTCCCCCTGGTGCTTACGGGTTACGCCTCCGTCGAGGGGGCCATTCAGGCCATCAAGCTCGGCGCCTACGATTTCATAGAGAAACCCATAGACGCCCCCACACTCAAACTGACCATACAGAGGGCCGCCGAACATGTCCTACTGAAGAGGGAGAACGAAAAAAACCTCAAGGAACTGCAGAAACTCAATGAACTCAAGAACGAGTTTCTCTCTGTAGTTTCCCACGACCTCCGTTCCCCTCTTTCCACCATAGGTGGTTTCATCAACTACCTCCTCAAGAAGGGCGATCTAAACGATCTGCAGAAGCGGTATCTCAATATAATTCTGGACATCTCAGAGAACCTCTATTCCCTTGTAAACGAACTGCTGGACATCTCCAAAATCGAGACGGGCATCATTCAGCTTAACAAGGAACCGACCAATATCCCCGAGCTCATCGATCTGAGCCTTAACAACTTCATACTGCTCGCCATCGATAAAAACATCCGAATCGAATTTCATCACACCCTTTCTACCGAGACAATCATTATCGACCGTATGAAAATCCTTCAGGTCATGAACAACCTGATTAATAACGCCATCAAGTTCACCGAAAACGGCACCATCAAGGTGCTGGCAACAGAGCAGGACTCGGTCGTTACCATATCCGTGGAAGATACAGGGATGGGCATCTCTCCGGAGAGCATCGATAATCTCTTCACGACTTATAGTTTTCTTCACAAGGAAGGGACCCGGGGTGAATCCGGCAGCGGGCTGGGATTGATCATCTGCAAGCGTTTCATCGAGCTCCACGGAGGCACAATCTCAGTGGTAAGCCGCAGCGGGGAAGGCAGCCGTTTCGTCTTTACGCTTCCCGTTGAGACGGTTCCATCCGTCTCATGACATTCAACTGAACACAGAGGAATACCCGATGCCGATCCTACATGCCGGAATGTCCCGTCGATTCGTTCTTATTCTCGCTGTCTGTTTTACAGCTGTCATTCTCGCCTTCGCCGCACTATTCTTCTATTCCCAAAGAGAGAATTCCCGGGTCGTTCGGGATGTTCTGTTAAAGAACAACGCCTCTCATCTCACTCAGAAAGCGGAATGGCTCGTGGGAAGGTCCGGAGGAACTGTACAGAAGGACTCGGTAAAATTTTTGAAAAATCTGATCGCCTCTTCAACGGGAGAACCCGTCCTGGCCCTTCTTCTCTTTGAGAGAACCTCAGACGATAACTTTTTCAGACTGATAGAGTGCTTTAAATTGAAGAACAATGCCCCTGTTGCCCTGTCACGGGGGGATGTGGTTCAGCAGATCAATGAGGTCAATTATTTGAAAAAGGGTTTCCTTCAGCCAACGGCCGATCCCGTCATTTACAGCTCTGCCTCTAATGCATGGCAAAATGTCTATTTACCCCTTTCCATCGCGAAGCGCAAGTTCGTACTCTGTATACTCTTCTCCACCGATAAGCTCTCGGAAGCCCTTGAAGAGTATTCCGAAACGATAACCGTAACGAAGTATCTCGTACTGGCAGTAACCGCCATCGCCCTTCTTACCATTTTCATAGCTGCCTATATCTACCTTCAGAATTTCTCCTTCCTCGTGAAAGGCCTCACTCATACCTTAACGAGGGTACAGAAGGGCGATCATGATATCAATCTCAATACTGCGGCTGACCAGGAGCTCTCAGAACTGGCACTCTCCTTCAACAGCCTCATCGAGGAGATGAGGGATTTGAGGGAAAAAGAAAAAACCATCCTGCTCCCGGCAGAAAAGGACCTTCTTGGAGATGCTTTCAAACAGGGGGTGGCGCTCTTAAAAGATGGTGATTACATCAATGCCCTTCACCTTTTTCATACGATAATTATCTTGAAACAGGAGAGTTTCGGCAGTTATTTCAACATGGGAATCGCCTATGCCAAGTTGCAGGATTACGACAATTCACTCCTGATGTTTGCCAGGGCGAAAGCTCTCAATCCCCGTTATGAACTCACGGATTCCTATATCGAAAAGGTCAACAAACTCAAAGAGAACTATGCGGACTCCATCACCTGATCTGGAACTCAAACTGGGGAATCTGCCCGATCTGCCCGGCGTCTATTTGATGAAGGATGAATCCGGCATAATCATTTACATAGGGAAAGCATCCTCTCTAAAGAAAAGGGTTTCCTCCTACTTCCATCGCGGCGACCATGACACAAAAACGACCGTCCTGGTCAGATCCGTGAATGATTTGGAGTACATCGTTACGGATACGGAAATCGAGGCCCTGATACTTGAAAGCTCTCTCGTCCGCAAGCACAAACCCCGTTTTAACATCCGACTAAAGGACGACAAACGTTTTCCCTATATCGCCGCGACGCTTAAAGAGGATTATCCCCGAATCATATTTACCAGGAAACTTCGTCATGACGGAAGCCGTTATTTCGGACCCTACACCGATGCAAGGGCCGCCCGCAACACCGTTCATCTGATCAATACCATCTTCAAACTCCGCACCTGTAAAAAGGAACTCCCTCTCAAAGGCGATGAGCGTCCCTGCCTGAACTATCAGATCAAACGCTGCCATGGAGCCTGCCAGGGTAAAATGAGCCGTGAGGAATACCGCTCCCTGATTGAGAATGCCATGAGTTTTCTCGGAGGCAATATAGAACCGGTCCTTCAGGATTTAAAGCGACAGATGAATCAACATGCCCAAAACCTGGAATATGAAAAGGCAGCAGCATTGCGTGATGTCCTCTACGATATACAGCAGATCATGGAAACGCAGAAGGTCTATACTCCCGTAGGCAAGGATCAGGATTTTATCGGGATCAGGATCATCGGCGATGAGGCCCTGGTCGTTCTCTTCGAGTTCCGAGGCGGAGTGCTATTGGGATCCAAGATATCCGTCTATGATCATGCCCATTACTGGGAGGCGGGGGATGTTCTGAGCACCTTTCTTGCGGAGTATTACACCCGGACGGACATTCCGACAAGAATAATCCTCTCCCGGGAGGCTTCCGACAGGGGGTTTCTTGAAAACTACTTGTCGCAAAAAAGCGGGCACCGGGTTCATATCATTACCGGAAGAATACGGGAGGACCTGTCAGTGCTTAGTTTAATAGATAAAAATCTGGATGTTCTGATAGCTGAAAGGGAGGCAGGAAAAGCCCATAGCGAGAGAGAATCAGGATTGGAGGAGCTCCGGAACCGTCTTGCCCTTCCGCGCCCCCCCGAGGTCATGGAATGCTTCGACATCTCCAACATCCAGGGTAAACAGGCTGTCGCATCAATGGTACAGTTCAGGGACGGCTGGCCCGATAAAAGCCAATACCGGCGTTACCGCATCAGAGGCTACGACAGCCCCAATGATCCGGGAATGATACATGAGGTTGTCGCCCGTCGCCTTCAGTATCTGCAGAACGAAGCACTCGACATTCCGGATCTTCTGGTAATCGACGGGGGAATTACTCAGCTCACAAGGGCCCGGGAAGCGTCTCAAACACTGGGAATCGAGATACGTATCATCTCCCTGGCCAAGCGGTTTGAGGAGATATACTATGATCCCGCCCAGCCCCCCATCAGACTGCCGAAGGATTCCACTGCACTTCGAATCCTCCAGCAAATGCGGGACGAGGCCCATAGATTTGCCATCACCTATCACCGGAAAACCCGTGGACACGAAGCCCTTTCCTCTAAACTCGATGAAATCCAGGGGGTCGGAAAGGAAAAGAGGAGTCTCCTTCTCGACCATTTCAAGACCTTCGAAAGGATTAAAAATGCATCTATGGAGGAACTGGAAGCGGTCCCCAGTCTTGGAAAAAACACAGCAAAGGCTGTGTTTCGGTTTTTCCACAGCGGTCCCGCTCCTGACTCCAAGCAGGACTTATAAACGGATAAGAGAAAGGCATGCTCCCTAAAACTGAGAAACCCGCATAACCTGCGGGTTTCTCAAACAAGAACTCACCGTTCCTTTTCACTGCAACGGGTATTACATTTTAATATATTTCATGTCAAGGATTTCGGGCAGCTTATTCAGCTTATCCTGAATATCTTTACCGAGATCATCATCGATCTCAATGATCACAAGGGCTTTCCCCCCCCGTTTGGTTCTAGCCAGATGAAGGTTGGCGATATTGACTCCATTGCTGCCGAGAAAGGTACCTATTCGCCCTACAACATTGGGAACATCGTTATTGTGCATTACCACCATCTTCCCTGTCGGGATGAAGTCGATGAGATATTCATTATATTTTACGATCCAGGGCTGTCTCCCCAACACTGTCCCCCACATTTCATTTTTGCCTTTTTCCCCTTTCACCTTGATGCTGATGAGATGAGCGTAGTCGCGGGAAGTCGCGTCCTCACCGATCTTTATCTTTATACCCCTCTCGGAGGCGATTACCGGTGCGTTTACGAAATTGAGGTTGTAGTCGGTATATCCTGAGAGAAGTCCCTTGATATAGGCAGAGGTCAGAGGAGATAAATTATAGTGTCCGAAATCACCGGTATAGAAAATCTGGGCTTCACTGATTTTGCCCTCCATAACGGCTGCCTGGAATGCTCCCATTTTTTCAACGAGATCGATGAAGGGCTTAAGGAAGTTGTACTCGTTTACATCCAAATAAGGAAGGTTCACGCTGTTTCTCGCCACACCGTTCAGCAGGTATTCCGCTACATTCTCTGCGGCTTCGATGGCCACTGATACCTGTGCCTCCTCTGTAGAGGCGCCCAGATGTGGTGTCAGCACCACATTATCCAGCTCATGAAAAGGCGGGAGGGTCTTGGGAGGCTCTTGGGTAAAAACGTCCAGCGCCGCTCCACCAATCTTTTTTTCCTTCAGGGCGTCATAGAGATCCTTCTCATTATAGATGCCGCCGCGGGCACAGTTGATGAGTTTTACCGTGGGTTTCAGTTTGGGGATAACGTTCTTATTGATTAGATCCCGTGTCTCGTTTGTAAGGGGAGTATGTACGGTGATGAAATCCGCTTCTTTCCATATCTTTTCAAGATCGGATATCTCCAGCTCCAGGGTGTCCAGCTTTTCCTTCGAGATAAAAGGATCATAACCGAGCACCTTCATTTCCATGGCCTTGCAGCGTTTGGCGACTTCCATACCGATACGACCGAGACCGATAACGGCTATGGTCTTTCCGCGAAGCTCCGTCCCTTCCAGTATCTTTTTTTCCCATTTCTGCTGTTTCATCGTGGCATCGGCCATGGCCGTTTTCCGTGCCAGGGCGAAGAGAAGGGCTATGGCCTGCTCGGCAGTAGAGATCGTATTCCCACCGGGTGTGTTCATGACAACGACACCTTTTCCCGTGGCTTTCTTGATATCAACGTTATCCAGGCCCACCCCCGCCCTCGCAACGACCTGCAGGTTTTTTGCAGCTTCCAGGATTTCAGCGGTCACTTTGGAAGCGGACCGGATTATCAAACCATGTGCATCCTTGATTTCCTTCTTAAAATCCTCAACGGACATCCCGGTCTTATAGACTACCTTGAACTGATCATTGTTTTTTAGTATCTCCAGACCTTCTTCCGCAAGCTTGTCGCTTATGAGTATCTTCTTTTTCATAATGCTTCTCCCATAGATAGTATTGATTTCCTCTCCACGTCGTTTCCTACTGCCAGAAAAACACTTTCCTCCCTCCAGAGCCTCCCTCCGGGTAATGGCAGGACTGCATGAAAAAGCCCACGATAATTCTGTGGGCTAAAAGTACACTTAATCGGACCCATGTCAAGAATAATGCACTATACAATCTTGAAAACAATAACAACGATATCGGATTCCGGTGATGATATACCCATGAACTCGGAAAACTGCTTCTGAATGCTTTCCGCGATCGCCGCCGGCCGTCCCGTCCGGTTTTCTTTTATGATGTTCCTCAACCTGAGGAGGCCGAAGTCTTCTTCCTTCTGATTCTTCGAATTGATGAGCGCCTTGGAGTAAAGAACACCGATATCCCCACGGAGGAGATAGGTCCGTCCCGTTCCGAAATTCGCATCGCGGTCGTACCCCAGGGGTATTCCCTCGGTGTCCAGGGAATCGAAATCATTTTTTTCGATCCTGTACAGTTCCAGAGCAGGGAAACCTGCATTGCTGTATATGAGACGCATGGATTTCAAATCGTAATAGAAATAGAAACCGGTTATAAAAACCCCTTTCCCCTGGGAATAATTATACAACGCGCTGTTCAAACGCTGTATAACGGAATAACTATTGGAGGCTTCCTGCAGACTCGACTGAAAGGCAGATTTTAGTATCACGGAATAGAGTGAGCTGTTCATACCCACACCGGAAATATCCGTGGCAATAACCCCCACCCCCTGGCTGCCCGGCCTGATAAAGTCGAAATAATCGATACCCTCCCCGTATTTCGGGACGAAAAACGCGCCGAATTTGATGCCCATCATATTCGGAAGGGTTACCGGTATGGATTTTGAAAGTATATCCGACGATAGATCAATCGTCCTGTTGATGAGCTGCTCTTTCATCGCCTCTTCATAGGTAAGGGTGTTGGATATCTGGACATTGCTCTCGGATTGAAAGTACTGCAGCTTCACGATTTCATCCGGTTTATATGCCGAAAGGCTGTCCTTGTCACCCAGGCAGATCAATCCCAACACGGTCCTTCTGTGGTAAATGGGGAGTATGATCTTTACCTGATTGCCATCGAAAAAGCTGGTAAAGCTTTCTCGGATATCGGCAAAATTCCGGTCATCCACGTAGACCCTGTCCTGGGAGAGTATCTCCTGGTTCCTGACGAACCACCTTACAATCGGGGAGGTCCGCTCAAGAGGGGTTATATCCCCCTGCTCCCCCCTGGTATAATAGGGCAGATACCGCCGTCCCTCGGCGTTGAACATGAGGAAAAAGGCGTTTCTTAAAAACAGGGATTCGAAGAGAATGTCTACGGAGCGCTGTATGATGCTTTTAAAGTCCTTGATCTTTTCCACATCCCGAATGAAATCGTCGATGATGGATTCGAACTCGTACTGACGTCTTTTAAAAAACCTGTCGATCAGTGGCTGAATATAGACGGAGAATATAATGAATACGACTACGATGGCAAGGGCTATGATATAAAGAGGCATGTCGCTGATAACGAACAGGCGGGAATCATAAACCGTTATGACCCCATAGATGGGAATGAATATAACCGTAGAGATGATGGCATACATGGATGTCTTATGAACGGCTGTCTTGATATCCATCATGTCATGGGACACGATCGAATAGAAGAGCGACAAGATCCCCACGAAGGACGCCAGGGAGGGGCCCAGTACATAAAGATCAGCATACCCGATAAAGCGGGGAAGGATGATGGAAAAAACGGCGGCGATGAGCATGGCTATGGAGGTTCCCACAAAGACATAACGCATCTGCAGCCGGTAAACCTCGATCTTTGTTTGAACATACTTCCGGATGAAGTTCCCCATGCCCAGGACAAGGTATAAAAAGGCAACGGCGGCGTATATGGTATAGAAATAATTGAATTCCCGGACCAGCACGCCGTTTTGGAAATAGGCCTTCTTGATATTGAGGTCCGTGAATACCGCTATGCCACCGATAACAACCGCGGGGATCAGGATTAAAACAGTATAACGGAAGGGAAAAGCATCCTCCCGTTTGGGGAACACGAGGGAAAGGCATAGTACCGAAGCGAAGCTGAACACTGTAGACAGCTGAGTCAATTTATTAATTTCCGTCAAGTGCTGGGATTCAGGGAAAGCATAGGTGATAAACATGGTAAACAATATACCGAAGGACGACACCGCGAAAAAGGAATAATAGCGATGAATCTGATCTCTCCAGTCCTTGATCATAACGAAAATAGCCGCAAAAATGATAATAAATGAAGCGAGGAGAGAAGCGACTAGACTTATGGTAGGCATGTTATACTCCCAGGATCATGTTTTACCATCTCGGAATCCATGGCTTGATGTTTACTATATAACCAACCGTTACAATCTATTAACCAATATTTTTCATATTATTAGTAATTTTGCAATCAAAAATAATTGACTTATTTGGAATACAATACTTATATATGTGAAACATCAGATTATCTTAGTGAACTATTCAATTCAAGGGTTACCCCAATACTGATCTTGCATTGGTATTATTCTCAATTCATTAAAGAGGTATTATATGGGATTTAAACGGAAGCAGTATGTGTTGGATAAAGCTTTCCAGATGAATATTGCCGTCAAGGCCATTATTTTCCCACTAATAACCCTAATAATCATATCCTCAGTGCTGATCTATTTCGCCATCAATACTAATAAGAATATCGACAGGATTAACACTAATCAGTCATCAATTATTGATACATTCCTTTCCATCCCTCAGCTTTCGGAACCGGACAATCCCATCACGCGCGATGCCAACATCAAATTCCAGGAAAATCTGGGAAAATCCAAGGAAATCCAGAGGAACAGCCGTATGGTCCTCTATTTTCTGATCATCATGACAATCGCTCAGACGGTTATCATCTTCACCCTGGCAATTTTCTTTACCCATAAGATATCGGGGCCCATCTATGTAATGCGTCGGCATCTGCGGGATATCCGGGAGGGTCGAAAACCGAACCTCCGCCCCCTCCGGCAGAAGGATCAGTTCAAGGAGTTTTATGGCGAGCTTTGCGAAACGATAGACTTTCTGACCAAGGAAGAGAAGAAAAAGAAATAATCACCCTCATTTCACATCGAGGACGATCTTGACAGCCTCATCCCCCGTCATCCCGCTTCCGGGACCATATCTGTACCGGTCTTCCTGCGCATCAGAGGTACTGACCTCGTGGATGAGGGGATTCCTGCGGGCACTCCTCCCGTCGAAGAGTTTTGAATACTGCAGTTCTCTTCTCAGTTTCTCATATTGATCCCTGCCGATTTCCCCGATAACACAGTTCCCGCTTATCTGAAGATTTCTTACGTTGTACTTTTT
>CALCJG010000187.1 GCA_937967705.1 uncultured Spirochaetia bacterium | reverse complement strand
GAGATATCCACTCGTGACTGGAGTTCAGACGTGTGCTCTTCCGATCTAAAAAAGAGATGAGGTATCCATCATGAAAAGACACCTTCCTGCAGTACGGCACTTCCTGCTTTTGGCATTTGGTATCATGGGCATGGCCCTTCTCGTTGTGGGCCCCGGGGGGCTTTCCGTCGGGGATGATCTGGCCGCATCGGAGGGGAGCAAAACGGTCCTTCCGAAGGCGGGGCTCAACATGCGCGCCGCACCGGATCAGAAGAGCAAAAAGGTCTGCCTCATCCCCCACGGCGAGTCCGTGGAGGTGCTCGAGACGAAGGGCGCCGAGGTTACGGTTGCGGGAAAGACGGGGCACTGGGTGCGCGTCAAATGGAAACGTCATACCGGTTGGGTCTTCGACGCCTTCCTCGGTACGGGCGGCGGGGGCAGGCTCCTGGAGCGTTTCAATGAGATAGCCATCCGCATCAACAAGAACATCCACATCGAAGTGCACGTGTATAAGAAGGCCGGTGATGACAGGATGTCCGGCGACGGCGGCGCGGGGGGCGAGGAACAGCGGGTAACCGGCGACCCGGTCCGTGTCGAGGGGAACGCAGTGGTGTTCTGGTTTCAGAAAATCGTCTGCCCCGATTACGTGGAAACCGAGATGGGGCGTAAGTCCGAAGCCGAGGCGCGGCCCTGCACCAAGACGTTTTACAAGTGCCGGATCGACGGGAAAAAAATTCTTTCCACCAGGGAGGGTAAAGAGCTCGTTGCCGATGCCGAGTGTACGGTGGACCGGTCTAAAAAGGAATGAGGCCGGGTCATCGGAGGCTCTTGTCCGGAAAGGAAATCATATGAACGCTGTGATGATCAACGGCAGCGCAAGGGGAACCGGGGGCATCACCCACCGCCTGTTGAGTTCCCTGGGAAGGGGGCTGGCGGAGGCCGGCTGTGCCGTCCGTTCCCATAACCTGAACGAGCTTTCCGTCGGGCATTGCAAATCCTGCTTCCACTGTATGCACAGCAAACCGGGGGTATGCAGCATCAAGGATGATATGGGGGATGTTTACGAGGATTTGAAGAGGGCGGAGCTCCTCGTCATAGGTACGCCTCTTTATACGGATACCATGTCCTCGCGGATGAAGGTGTTTTTTGACCGGTGCATCGCATCCATGCAGCCGTTCCTCCATGAGGATGAACAGGGGAGGTTTCGGCACTCCTTTGCATGGCGCATGCCGCAATACTTCCTTCTCGTCTCGACCTCGGGTTTTCCCGAAAGGGAAAACTTCGCGGCCCTCGAAATGACGGTAAAGGCTCAGGCCTATAATTTCGGTGCGGAATTGGCGGCATCTCTGTTTGTTCCGGGTTCCCTGGGGCTACAGATGGAAATCTCCCGGCTGGACCCTCATCTGGACCTGATGTATCAGGCGGGTCTGGCGTTTGGAAACCGGCAGGCTATCCCGGGGGAATTGATTGATCGTATCAATACTCCCATCCTTTCCCGGGAGGAGTTTCACAATCAGTATCTGAAATACGAGATGTGGTGTAAAAACAGGCTGGCCAGACACGCCGAATAAAACCGTATTTCGGTTGACCGTTTCCCTCCTCCGGGGCATACTCATCAGAATTCACAACTTCAAACCGGGGGCTGTCATGAAATATATCATCCTTGTCGTTATCCTGGCGATTGTCATCCTCGTTGCCATGCTCTCACTTACAGTCTACAGGGACCGGATTAAGGCTACCTTCTACATCGACCATATGGAGCGGGAAGAGCGCACCTCCCGGATGCATATAGACCGGATCCTGGACACGCTCAACATACGGAAGGGGGATAAGATCGCCGATGTGGGCGCAGGCTCCGGTCTCTTTTCCCGAAAGATGGCCGAACGTGCCGGAAGCGGAGGGAAGGTCTATGCCATCGACATCAACCCCGACCTCCTGAGCCACATCGAGCGAGACATTGCCGCCCGGGGCATCGGCAACATACAGACGGTGCTGAGCGTTGAGAGCGACCCGAAAATACCGGAACCGGTGGACCTGGTCTTCATCTGCGACACCCTGCACTATGTGGACAAACAGCCGGAGTTCGTAAAGAAGATGAGTGCTGGCACCAGGGCCAGCGGCCGCATTGCGGTCATCAGCTTTTTCAAGAACTGGCCCCCCATGTCGAAGAAGTTTACGGCGGAGGAGCTCACCTCCTGGATGAAGGCGGCCGGGCTTATCCTGGAGGGCCGGCATGACTTCATACAGGACGAATTCCTGATGATCTTCCGGAAGAAATAGGGCAGCGATGTCCCTGGCGGAGTGGATGAGGGACACATGACTGTCAGTTTTTATAACGTAACAATGGGTATCATGCCAGTCCGTAAATCGGGTGACGGTTGAAGAGTTCTTGTGTATGATTGAGTTAAAATATTTTTATGCGATGAGAAATGTTTGACAATCAATCAATAAATGTATAGTCTCATCAGTAAACTGAAGCGAGTAACCAGGGGGGGAAGACATGGCGTTTTTATTGTTGTTGTAGTATTAACCCTCCGCCAATAGCTGGATTGCTGCGGAAAGGAATCCAGCACGAATTGTTTTCTAAATAAATAGAAAATCCTGTAAAATCTGAAAACACGTAACTCATGCCTAGCGGAAGCGAACAGATAATATGAACAATGATGACGCCAATCCCAAGAACCTTTCTGAAGAAGTTGTCAGGCTTCGACAGCGGGTCGCAGAGCTGGAGAGAGGCGTCTCCAAAGATGTGATGTCCTTGCTGAAAGAGCTGGAATGGTATCGGAACATCATCAAGGAACTTGTCAGTGGGAACACGGCAGACCTTCCAGACTATGACCCGCATCGAGGGGAAGATGATTTTTCCAACAGGCAAATTATCACTGAGTTCGTAAATTCGAGATCCATCCTGTCGGCTCTTATTGAGAATACCGACGAGCATATCCTGTTCAGCGATGCCCAGGGATTGCCGCTGGTCTATAATTCCGCCTATGCCGCAATAATCAAGAAAACCCTTGGCATTGAGATGAAACCCGGGATTCAGCCTCATAAACTGCTTGATGGCGAGGAGCGGGAATTATGGGATTCATTAATCCAACGCGTTCTCGGCGGAGAGAAATTCACAGTCGAATTTCCCTTTACCGTCGATACGGGTAAAACCATGTATTTTGAATTCCGTTTCAATCCTGTCATCAGGGACGGTGTGGTAATAGGCTTTTCAGAGTTTTCCAGGGACATCACGGAGCGAAAGCAAAAGGAAGAGGATCTGGCCAGGTATCGAAACCATCTCGAGGAAATGGTCAATGAAAAGACTACTGATCTGCTCGATGAGATTAGCCGCCGGCAGCAGACTGAGGAGGCTCTCCGTGAATCCGAAGAGAAATATAAAAACCTTGTTGAGCGGGCGAACGACGGGATTTGCATGATTCGCGATGAATTCATAGTGTATGCGAATCAAAAGTTATGCCGGATTACCGGATACGAGCATTCGGAGATTATGGAGGCCAACCTATCCCTGCTGGCAGCTGGGGATGATTTCAGGATGTTTCTCTCCGGTATGGCTAATAACGATTATGAGTATGACAGCTCAACCATACTGGAAACCTGCATCCGCCACAGGAACGGATCGGCGGTACCTGTCGAGGTAAACGCTGGAATACTCCAGCATGAGGGCCGCAGGGCAACAATGATCATCATCCGTGATATTACAGTGAGAAAGAAGTTTGAGAAGGAATTCATAAAGGCAAGCAAGATAAAATCACTTTCTGTTCTGGCAGGAGGGATCGCTCATGATTTTAATAATGTTCTGACCGCCATCCTGGGTAACATCTCTCTCTTCTTTCTTGAGGAGGATCAAAGCAGGCAGATCCAGTTGATAACAAATGCCGAAAGAGCCTGTCTCAAAGCCAAAGAGATCGTTCAGCAGCTTCTTGCAGTTTCCCGGGGAGGAACACCCCCCAAGCGAAGCGCGTTTTCCCTGGACAAGCTTGTTTTGGATACGGCAGATCTTGTTCTTGCCGGAAGCCCTGTGCACTATGCCTGCACCTTCGATGAGGAACCCTGCATTATCGAGGCTGATGAAGGTCAGATATCGCAGGTGCTTTCGAACATCATTATCAATGCCAAACAGGCTATGCCGGCTGGCGGGAAGATAACCGTGATCTGCAGAACAGTGGATCTGCCCAAGGATAACGTATATTATCTCCCGGCTGATCGTTATGTCGAACTTGCTGTAGACGATACGGGACCCGGCATATCCCCTGAAATTGCAAAGAACCTGTTTGATCCCTTCTTTACGACCAAGGAAGACGGTATGGGGCTCGGTTTGGCTGTCTCGTATTCCATTATAAAAAATCACGGCGGTACGATTTCCATTGATGAAGGCAGACCTCAGGGAGCCCTGTTTTCCATCCTGCTTCCGAAGCCCAAGCATGTTTCTGAGAAGCCGCATTATGAGTCATATTCTGTAGATGCCGTTTTCAGCGGTACTGTGCTGGTGATGGACGACGATGAATCGATAATAAAAATTCTCGGAATGATGCTCAAGCGCTTAGGTTTCGATGTGTATTATGCCCTCGATGGAGTTGAAGCCGTAGAGAAATTTCAGGTTGCCTGTGAACAAAGCAACCCCTTTACGCTTGTCATCCTCGATTTGACTGTAAAGGGCGGGATGGGCGGAGTGGAAGCGCTTGCAAGGATGGTCGAGATTTATCCAGGGATAACTGCCATCGCTACCAGCGGTCATCATATGAGTGACGTGATGAAAAATTATAAATCCTACGGTTTCCATGGAGCCATCTACAAACCTTATCGTATAAGCGATCTCTCCTGCTGTATCGGGCAGGTGTTACCTGCATAGGACTAGTAGTGCTGGATTAAGACGAGAAATTAATTTTATAAGGATGTAGTTTATGAAAAAAACAGCCCTGCTGTCTGTTATTATTGTAATGCTTGCCGCGCTCTGTCTCTCCTGCGGGGGCGGGTTTACCCGGGAAAGCAGTCCCGGGAAGAACTATGCCCTCGCCGATGATGAGTTTTATCCGGTTGAGCGCAGCGCCCGGTACGGCTATGTAAACGCCCGGGGGAATCTCCTCATCGATTTTGCTTTTCGCAAAGCCGGGGCTTTCAGGGAAGGCCGGGCCCCGGTGTTTGACGGCCGCCTCTACGGTTACATCGATAAGGCGGGCAAACTGGTTATCCCCTATCGGTATAAGATGGTGACGGATTTCAACGGCGGCCGAGCCGTCGTTTATAAATCCGGTGACTATAACTGGGCTGTCATAGACCCTGAGGGAAGAGAAGTGGCCCCGCTGCTATGCAGTCATGCGGCCGGTTTCAGCGAAGGGCTGGCCGCCGTCCGGATGGGGGCCCTCTGGGGTTTCATCGGCGCCGATGGCAAATTCGTCATACCTCCCAGGTACAGGTTTGCCTATGAGTTCAGCGAGAGCCTGGCGCGGGTCAGTCTCGGGAAAAAGCTCGGGTATATCGACAGGAGCGGGCGGATGGTCATCCCCCCTTCCTTCAGGGAGGCGGGCCCGTTTCACGACGGCTTTGCGCCGGTCCTTTCTGCCGGCAGGAAGAAAGGCTTCATCAACCGGAAAGGGAAATTCGCGGTTCCCCCGGTGTATAATCACATCGGCCGGCGATTCAGCGAAGGGCTTGCAGCGGTCTATAAGGGTGGCAGGCGCGGGAGTCCCGTCATCGAGGGCGGACAATGGGGATATGTCGATACGTCAGGAAAGCTGGTGATCCAGCCGACCTATGCTGACGCTGCCGTCTTCTCCTGCGGACTGGCCGCGGTCAGAGTGGGGAACAAATGGGGGTTCATTGACAAAGCCGGCAGGGATGTCATCCCTTTCCTCTTTGCCGGTCGCGAGGGGCCGGTGTTCCGCAACGGGGTTGCCGTGGTGACACTGTCCGCCGGGAAGTACACGGTAAAGAAGGCGGGCGGAGGTGAATGCAGCCTCAAGGTCTTTGGTTACGAGGATTATCTGATCAACACGAAAGGGGAGTTCATCAACCCGTAGAAAACTTTCCCTCCACAACTCCGCTTAAGGAGGCAGGGGGGTGATATCCGGTACCGGGAGAACTTTCCTGCTGAGGGCCGTCCTGATCCCGCGGACCCCGGTTCTGCGGGGAATATCAATGAGCCTAACGGGTGACCGTTTCGCTCTCGTAGATCTCCACGCCCATCTCTCTCAGGTCGGCAATAAAGGGTCCCGGATCGTCGAGAAGCCGCTCCGCCGAATAGACCCCGCCGGGCTTTTGGGAGAATTTTTTCTTGAAGAGCCACTTCCCGGCCAGGTAAAGGGGGAACGATGTGATCTCCGCAATATGCCCCACATAGGTGTAATAACGGTACGTCTCCCTGCCGTTCTTTGAGCCGAAGACGTCGATGCGTCCCACGGACTTGTCCAGACCCCCTGAGGCGAACCAGCCTTCAATGCGGTGAAAGAACCTGGCCAGGGCGGCCCGGCGCCGGTGCGTTCCCAGGAGCCGGAGGGCGCTCAGGATCTTCAGGAGTTTGACGATGTAGCCGGGCTTCACGCCGCCGTGGAGTGTGGCCTCGGTAAGACCCTTGAGATTGCGGGGGAGGGAGACCGATTCCGCATGGCCCGTGTAATAGACGTGGTGCCGCCCGATGGGCTCCGGGAATTCCACGAGCTTCTTTCCGCCGCCCGTCTTAACCCGCACCTCCTCCCCCCCGATGGTCTGCAAAGTGGTCCCGTTGAAGATGTGAAAGAGATGCGTCAGGTTGGAGGGGCCCGCCGCCTCGTCGGAGCCGGCACACCAGTGGATGTTGATGCGCGTGACGTTTTCCAGGGCGTTGTACCCCTGGCGCGCCAGGACCTGGGTGAGCCCCGGGGAGTTTCCGAAGCCGGTGAGGATCTTCACGCCCTTCTTCCTCGCCGCATCGTCCAGGGTAATAACGTCCAGGTAGGCGTCGTAGTCGTCACAGATGGAGACGTAATCGACACCTGCCTCGACGGCGCAGGAGGCGAGTTTCCTTTCGAAGATGTAGAAGGGCCCCACATAGCAGAAGACTACATCGTGGCCTTTCATAAGGGACACAACGCCGTCGTGATCATTGGCGTCGCAGGGTGCAGGAACAAATTTTGCTCCCAGGCCTGCGGCAGTCTTCTGCGCCTTCTCCAGGTTGATGTCCGCCAGCGTAACGCCTTTGACCTCCTTGTCGGCCTGCAGCACCGGCAGAAGCGGCACAGCCATGTCGGCGCAGCCGCCGAGTATGAGTATCTTCATGGTATCCTCCTTCAGGAGCGGGACCGGCTTTTTGTAGTAAAATCCGGAAGGGCGGTAGTCCCTGTAGGAAGGACTCCCTCCTAATCCGGCAGGATGCTAAAACCTGGCCCGTCGTCCTATTAAAGAGTGAGTATTCACTTTTTGTTTAGAATGTCAATACAAAACGCGAAAGGGGACACGGAAGCCGTCCCTTTAGGATATCCTATCCGCGATCTGCTGCTGGCAGCGGCTTCATCACACCGGGGGGCCGGGGAAGGGAACTTCGGAGAACGCGGTTGCCGGTGGGGCCTTTTATCGCCACGGGCGATGAGCGATGATACCGCTGATAATAATGTTTGACACGGTCCCCGGAAAGGATCTGATAATAAAATTGTCGATGGGGATTCGATGAGAACCCGCTGACGGGCAACAGGTGTTACGGGCTGCCAGCGGGGAAGGCTTTTCAGGGCGTCCAGCGGGCTGGTCTGGCTGCGGTCGCCGAATACTCCTGTATACCCTGTCGTTCCATGAACGGGTTCTCCATGAAGGGTGTAAGGAATTTTAATGATGAAACTATCCAATAATTACCGCGTTAGAATGACCCTATCCCTGGTGTCATCCCTTCTCCTGACTCTGCTTTTTGCCGGTTATCTTTTCACCATTTTCCTTAAAGCGGTTCCCGGTCCTGTTTTCGACAATCCCGAGATTCCCTATGTGATGATACTTCTGCTTATGGGAGCCGTGGCGAATTTTATACTCTGCTTCGTGTTGCCGAACTTTATTGTCATAAGGCTTCGGAGAATCCCCAGTTTTCTTTATTATAAGAATCATCAATTCCATATCGATTCAATCCCTGTTCATCCCTCATCTGTAAGCAGGATTGAAAAGGTGCTCGTGGGTTTTGGACAGGGGGCTGTTGTCTATTATAAGGTTTTCTTTCATGCAATGCCGGAGGCCCTGAGGAATAAGATAAAAGGTTCTGAGTTCATTGTCTTTGTAGCTCCCTGGGTATTCCTGTCCCTCTTTATCCGTCATCTCGGGCTGAAAACACGGCTTCAAAAAGCGGGTTTTGATGATAAACTGCTTGAGGATCTATGAGCAATGATTAAAAAAAATTCTTTCATGATCACTCTCTTTGTTCTTTCGGGAGGCCTTCCAGCCAGACAATCCGGTGGGATGAAGATGGTGAGAAGTTTCAGTTTAAATGCTCCTTTTAAAAGCTGGGGAATGTTACCTTGAGCAAATATCTGCAATTCGTCGAGGCACGGGTCGTTGAGCATGATCGCAATAACAATCGGATTGATGCCTCTGGTCTGATGGATATCATTGGTGATCTCACCCTCTTGGATCTGGCTTTCCAGTATTCCCTATATCTGCGGGAATGCAGGCTGCCTTCCGGCGGTATCGGAAAGGTAAACCTGTTTCTCACGGTCCGTTCTGAGGATGATCATATCCGTTTTGACGCTCTGGATGTCGTCACTATTTATCGTCATATAGATGTAAAAGAGTATGGCGCATTGAGCGCTTCAGATAAAAACAAGAACGGCAATGAGCTGATCAGGTCGTCCCTCGTCGCTGTTTTCGGGAATGACCCGCAGGCGGTTGAGATTGTCAACAATATCCACGTTTCCATCGAGAAGAATGATTTCTCGAAGGAAGCCTATTGGGGCAAGGCGGTACAATCTCCCAATAAAGCCCTCAAGGCTCAGATATTCTACTCTCTCAGCCATAAGCTGGATGTGTATCTGCATGTTTTCAACAGGAAGGGGGATAGGATCAGGTCGAAACTGCTCTGGTCGCTAAGGCCCCAGTACATTGATTTCGGATCCCTGATCTGGTCCGGCGATTCAGAATTACGGCTCTACGAGAAGATCATCGACCGCCGATCCGTCAATGCGGACATAAACAACCGGGATTACTGGTCGTACGACATCGAGCGGGATATCCTGGAATTCTATTTCCACCGCGCCGAAACCGGTCAGGCCCACGGCCAGTATGATCTGGCCATGATGTATTGGAAGGGCTGGGAGAAACACCCGGCCGACAGGGAGAAAGCCCTCTACTGGATGAGGAAATCCGCGGATCAGGGTTTCGGAAGGGCCGTAAAGATGCTTGGAAGCATCCATGAGTAATCCGGGTACGTGTTCCGGCGGTCATGGCCGAATGGTTATGGGGGAGATGAGGATGAGTCGGAAATGAATTTCAGGGCAGGTTTATCATGAACGAGAAATGGCAGAACCGTCTCGGCGGCGCGGTGGACGAACTCTTCCTGGCCTTGCCGAAGGTTAGGAACCGTCTTAAGCCCGTTTGGATGGACCGGGCGCGCTATGAAAGGGAAATCGATTATTACTATGAAAACGGGTACGTGGCCGATCCCGAAACCTTCTCCTCCTTCCCGGAATCTGCGCCCTCGTTTGAGGTTGCCGAGAGCCGCCCGTGGCAGGAGGGGCGCAGGGAGGTCGTCGCCTGGGAGAGCGCTTATATGCCGCGCAACCCCCTCCTGAGGGAGCGCTACAACGCCTGGGAGCGGAACCGGACGGCCTGCCTGGTCCGATGGACGCACGGGGACGGCGGTCGTAAGACCGTGCTCTGCCTGCACGGCTACATGCTCGGGGAGCCCTCGCAGGCGGAGAGGATGTTCCATATCCGCCGCCTCTTTTCCCTGGGTCTCGATGTCGCCCTCTTCGTTACACCCTTCCACTGGAAGCGGGGTTACCGGAGCCTTTCCCTGCGGGGTATCTTCCTTCAGCCCGAGGACGTTGCCATGACCTGGGAGCGCTTCGGTCAGACGATGCACGACCTCTACGGGGCCTTCCTTATCCTGAAAGGATCGGGAGCGGGACAGATCGGTATCATCGGGGCCAGCCTCGGGGGCTACAACGCCGCCCTCTTCTCAGCGCTCACGGACGTTCACTCCTTTGCCGCGTTGATGGTTCCGGCGGTGGATTTTTCCATCCCCTTGGGGCCGGACTCGATCCGGCTCGGGCTGGGGGAGGGGGACCCGCTGCTTAAAAAAATCCGGGAGGTCTGGAGGGCCCACTCGCCGCTGAATTTCCCGCCCCGGCTCTCCCCGGAGAGGATCCTCGTGATCGCCTCCCAGGGCGACCGCCTCTGTCCCGCCGTGCATGTGCAGGCCCTGCGCGACCGTTGGGAACTCCCGCATTGTCATCTTCTGCCCGGAGGTCACTGGCTTGTCTTCAACAACATCCGGGGGAGGGAATGGTACGGTTTTCTGAAGGATCAGGGATTTCTGCCCTGAGGAGGGGCTGACTCTGCTATAGAAGTTCCCTGGCCTTATAGTCCGCCTTGCGCCGAGGGTTTATATTTAATCAACGGCTACCGTTATATGTTTGTTTTATCCTGAGAACGATCAAGAAAAAATAACTTGTATTTAATGATTATCACTCGTAAAGTAAAGTGGAGAAGAATGAAAAGGAGGAATATATGAAGGTCCGTATTACGAATTACCTGTTTTATTCCCGCTTCCTCACAGGCGCAATGATTTGCCTGGTTGCTCTTCTGTTCCTTGCCTGTTCCCGCATCAATCTTAATCCCGGTGATGCGGTTGCCGCAAAATGGACGGACGGCAAATGGTATATTGCTAAAATCAACAAGTGTACCAGATCGGCCTGCGTCGCGGAGTTCCATGACGGGAGTACCCGGGAGCTGGGGGCCGATTCCCTCAAGAAGATCCCCGGCGGGGTGAGCTTTGCGGTCGGCACAAAGGTATGGGCGCTCTGGCCCACGGATAACGCCTTTTACGATGGCGTGATCAAAAAGATTGAGGGCGACAACGCGGTCGTTGCATGGGACCAGGGGGGAACCCCCAGTACCGTGCCGCTCAATCGTATGTTCAAGAAGTAATTCAATTCATGTCTATTTCTCTCCCCTGTTCCTGCTGATTTAGGCGGTGGGAACAGGGGAAGAAGATCAGCAAGGCTTGGGTATCCGTTTTTCCACCCTCGATTCCGTTTATCTGATTTATCCTGAAGCCATTCAGCGAATTTCATTCCTGGGAAAACCAATCATGAAACAGTTTAAAACCGTCATTATCCTTTTCATCCTCTATTGCCTCCTGAGCTGTCAGACGCGGGGCAGGAAGGAGCCGGAAAACAAAGCGCTGCCGCCGGAGAGACTGGTCATCGATTTTGAAAAGAAAGCCGACCGCCAGGACAAACCCGCGGCCTTTTTCCCTGACGGCAAAGGGTTTATCACGAGCACCGTCTCCTCCCTTCAGCTCTGGGATATCGGTACCATGAAGCCGAAAGAGGTCAGGCTCCGCTGGTATCCCTTCGCGGTTGCCGTCAGTCCCGACGGCCGCAGGATCGTCGTGGGCGGATACAGCCGAACCGCCCTGCTGCTCGACCGGGACGGGAAGACCGTGCGGTCGCTGCCGGGCCACTCGTCTCATGTGTCCAATCTTGCTTATAGTCCTACGAATAAATTTTTTGTTACCGCCTCCCGGGGCTTGTGTAAAATGTGGAGGCCGAACGGAAGGCTCCTGAAAACGCTGCATCCCCTCCCCTCGTGGATCTTCGATATGGACATCAGCCCCGACGGCGGCAAGATCGGCCTCGCCTTCAACGACAGCAGCAGGCTACAGGTCCTGGACATCTCCGGCAGGAAGATCGTAACGATCAAGGAAGACTATGTGCGCTCCGTGGCCTTTGCCGCCGACAGCAAAAGCATCTTCGCGGGATCTTTCAAGGGACTCAAGGGGGCCGTCCGTCACTGGGACCTGAAGGGGAAACTGATCAAGGCCTATCCGATGACCGATATCGTGGAAAGGATACGCCTCCTCCAGGGGGGGAATCTCCTGGCCATCGAGTTCAACGACCATCAGCCCCTCTCCCTGCTCAATCTTAAGGATTCCTCCCTGCGCGGGTTCCCCACTATAACCCGGCATCATTACGTTACTCATTCCCTCTCCCGGCATCCCGAAAAGAAAATTATTCTCACCTGCGCCTGGCCCAGCCGGGGCTACCTGTTTCTCAACTACGAGACGGGGGATTACCTGCGGTTCTTCCATTTTCCTTCGGGGGACTGGGTTGCCTGGGACGGGGAGAATCGCTTTGACTGTTCCCCGGGGGCGGAGAAATACATCCGGTTTTACCGGGGGGAAGCCGTGCAGCCCTATGAGCAGGCTCGGGCCAGGTATTATACGAAGGGGTTGCTGAAGAGATTTTTACAGGAATAGGGGGGCATCCCGGAGCCTGTTCGCAGAGGGGGAGGGAGCTCCCGCCCGGTTTTTTCCCGCAGGGAAGGCGTTATTTTCTTGCCTATCCGGGGATGGACGGTGTATAGATTATTAACAGGGCTCTCTTATGGGGCCAATCTATTCGGAGAGACTGACCATGAACGCCTGTAAAAACCTGAAACCCTTTGGATATCTCATACTCATCACCCTTATGCTTGCCGCCTGCGGAACGGGGAATATCTACGTGAGCAGAGATTTGAAGGTCAAGGGAACGAAGAAGTGCGCCCTGGCCGGCTTCCTTTTCAAGGATATGAAGGGCGAGAAGGATTTCCGCCATATATCCGAGGAATTCTCGGATGCTCTCAGCATCTATTTCCTCCAGTCGGGCTTTTCCGTCATAGAGCGGAGCCGGATAGATCTGATCCTTAAGGAGCTGAACCTGCAGCAGACCGGCATCACCAATTCCGCCGATGCGGTCAAGGTGGGGAAGCTGGCCAATGTGCGCTACGTCGTCTTCGGTACCGGCAGGCTGGATCGAACGGGGAGCAGCTATTTCCTTCATGGGGTCACGGTGAAGATGATCGATGTGGAATCCGGCGAGATCGTCCTCATGGCCTCCAGGACCGGGGCGGGGGAGCGCCCCATAGAGGTCGCCAACAAAATGGGTTATGATATCAGGTTGCAGTTTAAATTGAAATAGATGCAGGAGAACTCTGTTTTTACGGGGCGGGGATTGCGGGGCTTCTGTGGCCTTCTCCTTCTGCTCCTGGCTGGGGGATTTGTTTTAACAGCCTCTCCTCTTCACGCCGCCGCCGGGAAGGAGGTAAAAGCCCTCGCCACGGCAGGAAAGCTGGTTAAGAGATTTCCCCTGGGCAAGCTTCCGGACAGCCCCTCGCCGCCCATACTCATCCTTTCCCCCGACGGGCGGCATGCGGCCTGCGCGTCCTCTCCTTCCGCTACGTTCCTGCAGATCGATGATTATCACCGGTCCGAACATCGCTACGTGAGCCTGAAGAGTATACAGTTTTCCCGGGACGGCTCTTGCGTTCTCTACGGCTACGGGGATTCCTGGAACAGCACCGCCTTGACCTACCTTCTCTTCCGGGACCAAAAGCTTGTTAAAACCTTTGCAAGGTCCCGGCGGGTGGTGTTGAGTCCCGCGGGGGACAACTATATCTCCCTGGAAGCGGCGGACAAAGGGGAGGAGCAGGACGTTTACGAGACACGATACCATGTGCTGACGAAGGACAGAAGATTTGGGCCCTTCCGATATGTTCGCTCCTGTCAATTCAGCGATGACGGCGCTCTCTTCGGTTTTATCGCCGGGAGGGATTTCGGGGACTATATAGTGCAGATTAACGAAAGGCAGTATGCCGGACCGGGGTATGTCGATCATCTGGTCTTCAGCGGCAGCGGTTCCCGATATGCCTTCCTGCATGTCAAAGACTCCGGGGAGAGGAAACAGTTCTACAATATCGGCGGTAAGACCATCGGTCCCTGCCGGTGGGGGTTGAAGATACATTTCAGCCGTGACGGTTCCCGGCACTTCTTCACGGCGGATAAGGGGCTCAGCTTTCTTTACGGCAAGGTCCGGCTGGGCCCCTATCAAGACCCCATCGCGCCGGTACCGACCAATGACGGCAGAGCCTTCGCGTTCCGCTTTCGAGGCGCGAGCGCTTCCGACACGGCCTATAACTGCGGGCTCTCCCTGAGCAAGGAGTGGGCTAACATCAAGAGCTGCTGTACCTTTTCCTTCCTGAATTTTCTGAAACCGAAGGAGGGCGTTTTCTTTATAAACCCCAGAAAGTCGATTTACCTTCAGTACAATCGGGAGGTGAGAGGGCCCTATGACCATGTGGCCGGACCGGTCCTCACGCCGGACGGGAACCATATCGCCTATTACTTCACCCGGGAAGAGGGTAGTATCCCCCATTACGACGAGAGGGAGAAGCGCATCACCGGTACGAGGAAGTCCTTCGGCAACTTCCTCTTCTTCGACGGCCTGGAGCACCGCCTCGTCGGTGTCGAGGGGATGTACATCGAGCGCCTGGGCCTGACGGACGACAGGAAAAAATACTGCCTAGCGGCGGTCCGTGAGTCGGTAAGGCCTCAATACCTGCACGTCAACGGCCTTACCTGCGGTCCCTTCCGGGCCGTGGATTTTAAAGTCGTGGGGAATAGCATCTACGCTGCGGCGGTCACCGAAAAGGCCATAGAGATCGTGCAGTTTTGAAGATCTCTTCCCTCACGGATCAGAGGCTGTTTTGTGGTGTTTTTACGTCGAGGATATCCTTTTCGCGGCCGGTTGCCAGTTTGTTCCTGATGAGCATCTCCCTGCTTATATGGTAGACCCCGGTATCTCGCAATAAGCCAGGGCATGGGCTCCCACAAGGACGAAGTCTACCCTGTTTTCTGCAAGCAGTTTTATGAAATCCAGAAGATCATCACGCCTCTTTATTTTCTTCTGGTCACTGTATTCTCGATGCGGGGGGGCTCCTGATAGCCGAGGAGGATAAAGTACTGTTCCCGCAGGAGCGTCATCGCCTCAATCCGCTCTCTGGGGGAGCGTGAGAGCCAGTACTCCAGGTCGTTCTTCGCATCGTCTTCTTCGGGGGATATTTTCCGCACGACAGGTTCTATCCTCATTATAATCGCTCCTCTGGGGATGTTCAAGCCCCTGCGGCCCTGACCGGGAGGCAGAAGGACAGGGCCTCCTCGATAGAATATCCCCGGAACCTCATTTGTTAAAGGTAATTCCTTTCCCTGGTCCATGAACGTTCAATTAATACTCTGGGGAGCGTTTGTGATGTCCCGGCTTCCCGAAACCTCCCTCCCGTCCCGGGGAAAAGAAGCCCGGGGCCTCGCCGAAGGCGATGTAGACGGCCCTCGAACCCGAGCCGTCGGAACTGATATGGGTCGTGCTCGTCCAGTAATAGGGATAGTCATCCCCGCCGGCTTCATTTGTGATCCTGCTGCAGTGAAAGAAAGGGGCGATGGCGGCCGACTTCGTATGCTTCGGGGAACGTGAATAATCCACCAGGCTCTGCAGTTCCTTGGCATCGGGAAGCCGCCAGTCCGCGTAGCCGAGATACTTCGTTCTGTTCAGCCGCTGAATCCAGGCCAGGGCCTCTTTCCAGTTCATGCTTTTGCCGCTGTCCTCCCTGGCCCATACGAGCCCCGTGGCCTGGTCCGTTACGGTCTTTCCGTTGCGGACAAACCGGTTCTTCCCGTACCGGGGATTGCCGCGGACGTACAGGACGTAATATTTTTTGGCACTCCGGGGCCCCAGCGCCTCGGCGGGATATCCCTTTATCCTGCCGTCGGCGAAATTGACGCCGAACATGGTTTTATTTCCCCCCATGGTGGTGCTGGTATAGAGAGTGGCGGTGGCAAACTGGGAATCGATGATCCGGTCCCCCGAGCCCTCCTTCCCGTAGGAAAACCTGAAATAGCGGGTATCAAGGAACGGTTTGGGGTCCCCCCGATCCCGGGAGGGATCGGTTCCGTTGAAATCGATGAGGGAATAGAGCTCTTTGATGGTGGGCAGGCGCCAGTCCGTGTGCCCTGCCAGTTTGAAGGACCGGGCCCCCCTGACGGCCTCTGCATAGGTGACCTTATCCCCGGGGTCTAATCGCCACATCAGTCCCGTATTGTTGTCAGTCACGGTGCCGTCGCCGTTGTCGGTATAGGACGGGGCCAGTCCCTGTTGCTGCGCGTCCTGGCCGTAATAATCCTTTCCAGGGGCGGGGGGGTCTATGCTCCTCCGGTCGTCAAAGCAGTCCTTCTGCCCGGTATCCACCAGGGGGTAACTCCTCTCCCGGGAGGAACTCCCCCGGACGGGGCGTACATAATTATAGATCCGTATAACGTCCCCCTGCGGGCCGTATCCCCGCGGGTAATCGGCCGGGTCGCCGCTCTTGGGGTCGCTTCGCTGGGCCCCGGCGCCGTGTACGTCCATGAACGCAGCCTCCGGGAAATCCCCAAATCCGCCTCGCTGGGCGTAAAGACCTGCTGCGGCTGTATAGATCAAAAGGAAAGCGATCAGGGTTCTGGGCATATCATACCTCCATTCTTGCGGGAACGTTTAGTCTTTCGGGACATACCATAACAGTACTTCTACTCTGCCTTCATGTAGCCCACGGCCCTTCCGAAGGCGATGTAGACGGCAAAGGTGCTCCCCTTGTCCGTTGTGGACAGGTGGGTCGTTCCGGTCCAGTAATACCCGTAGTCCCCGCCGCCCTCCTCGTCGGTGATTCGGGTCAGACAGAAGATCGGGTCGATGGCCGGGGAATCCGTGGTGTCCGGGGACCGCGTGTAGTCCGCTAGGGTCTGAAGCTCCTTGGCGTTAGGGAGCCTCCAGTCGGAGTAGCCGGCGTAATGCGTGTTCCGGGCGTGCTCCAGCGCCTGTTTCCAGTTCATCTTTCCATCGCCCTCGTCCCCGGCATGGAAATAACCGCTGTCGTATTTCATCCACTGGAGGCCCGTGCTGTTGTCGGTAATGGTGCCGTCCCCGTTCTCGACAAAGCTGTTTTTTCCGTATTGTGTGTTCCCCCGGACGTATTTTACGTAGAAGGTTTTTGTGCTGCCGTTGACAGCTTCGATGGGATAGCCCTTGATGCGCCCGTCGGCGAAATTTACCCCGAAGGCCGTGGCATTGCCCATCATAGTGGTGCTCACGTAGCGGGTTGCCGAGATATACTGCGCGTCGATGATCCGCTCTCCGGTTACCGTTCCGTATTCGAAGGGAAATATCGAATCGAGAAAGGGGACCAGGGGGGAAGGGTCGGTGGAGGCGGGATCCGGGTCGGTCCCGTCAAACCGGATGAGGGAGTAGAGCTCCTTGATGGTGGGCAGGCGCCAGTCGGTGTAACCCGCCAGGCAGACGGTGGCTGCTCCCGCCGCCGCATCACTATAGGTCATCTTGCCCCCGTGATCCTTCTGCCACATCAGCCCCGTGTTGTCGTCGGTAATGGTGCCGTCGCCGTTGTCGGTATAGGAGGGCTGCAGTCCGCTGTACTGCGCGTCCTGGCCGTAATAATCCCCGTCCGAAGCCGGAGGGCTTATCTCCCGGCTGTCATCGTAGCAGCCTGTCTGGGCGGTGTCAACCACCGGATAGGAATGCGACTTGGTCGAATTTCCCCGCACCAGGATTGCGAGATTGTAGATG
>CALCJG010000186.1 GCA_937967705.1 uncultured Spirochaetia bacterium | reverse complement strand
GGGAGCTGGATATCCAGTACATGAGGGCTCTCAGGGACGAGATCAAGAGGCATATCGAATCCCTCAAGAATATAGACAAGGCCGATGTGGAGATTGCCCTGACCAAGGAGGAGCTCTTTACGGAGAAGGACAACCCCTACACGGCGGCGGTCACGGTGCATCTGGCGCCGGGTTACGACAAGCTGAGTAAAAAGGAGATCAAGGGCATCATGTACCTGGTCTCCCGGGCGGTGGGGGGAAAACTTGATCCGGACGACGTGACGGTTACGGATGACCACGGGAAGATCATTTCGGATTTCGACGATGACTTCGACCAGGCCAAAGCGGAGTACACCCTGCTGGAATACCGGAAGAAGATCGAGGAAAAGGTCCGTATCAAGATGCTCAATGATATAAGAAAAGGGCTCGAGATGATCTATTCCCCGGACCGCATACAGATCGTCCGGCTCAATATGGAATTCAACTGGGACAAGGTGAGCGAGGACAAGGAGGAGTATACTCCTATAGAACTGGAAAAAGACAATCCCGCAACACCATACTCCGAGAGGAAGGTGAAGGATTCCCTGGTCGTATCCGAAAAGACCACAAAGGAAAACTTTCAGGGGCACGGCTGGAACCCCGAAGGCCCGGCCGGGACGGAAGGCAACAAACCTCCCGGATACAAGGCCAGCGATGATCAGTACTCCAAATATGAAAAGAAGGAAGACGTCCGCAATCACGCCGTGAACAAAAGCCTGCGCAAGATACAGCGGGAACCTTTCAATGTCAATGGAGTCTCCGTGGCCATTGCCATCGACGGTCAGCAGGAGCTTCCCCGGAAACCTGACGGTTCCTTCGATCTGGATCCAATAAAAAAACCGGTACAGATACCCCTCAACAAGGATGATCTGAAACAGGCGGAAAACATTGTAAAGAAATCCATAGGATTCAACGAAGGCCGGGGAGATCAGGTGGCGGTGGAAAACATCATGTTCGACCGCTCCAAACAGTGGAATAAGCTGAGAGACGAGTACGCCCGCAAGGAACAGCTCAAGAAGATGCTTCTCGCCGCTCTCATCGGTGTTTTCGCCCTCTTCCTGGGGGTTATCCTTTTCCGGGCCATCAGCAAGGAGATGGCCCGCAGAAGGCGCATCCGGGAGGAACAGCTGGCGGCGGAGCAGCAGCGCATGCGGGAAGCGGCCCTCCGGGCGGCGGAAGAGGAGGGGGTCGACGTGGAGCTCTCCCTGGAGGAAAAAGCCCGTCTTGAGCTTCAGGAAAACGCAATAAACCTGGCCCGGGAGCGTCCCGACGACGTAGCCCAGCTTTTACGTACCTGGATGGCCGAGGAATAGACAGCCGCAGGTATTGCCGGGGGAGGGAGGAGTGTCGGATAATTTGGATTGACGGACACTTTTGGGTGTTAGTATATTAAGGGAAGATGTCGAAAATTGATACAGCAGGACACTCCTTCAGTCCCGTATAAGAGGGTAAGATGCTTCAATCGAAAAAATCGCAGCTAACAGGACGGCAGAAGGCGGCTATCTTCCTGGTTTCTCTCGGTTCAGACGTTTCCTCGGAGATATTCAAACACCTCCGGGAGGATGAAATCGAGCAGCTGACCTTCGAGATCGCCCGTCTCGACAAGGTGGAGCCGGAGGACAAGGACCGCGTTCTCCAGGAATTTCAGGAGCTCATGATGGCGCAGGAGTTCATCTCCACGGGGGGGATCGACTATGCCCGGGAGGTTCTGGAGAGGGCCCTGGGCACGCAGAAGGCCATCGATATCGTCAATCGCCTCACATCCTCCCTGCAGGTGAGGCCCTTCGATTTCATCCGCCGTACCGACCCGAGCCATCTCCTCAACTTCATTCAGGGGGAGCACCCCCAGACCATCGCACTGATACTGGCCTACCTCGATCCGGGTAAGGCGGCAGACATACTGTCCAAACTCAACCATCAGATCCAGGCGGACGTAGCCAAACGGATCGCCATAATGGACCGGACCTCGCCGGACGTTCTCCGCGAGGTAGAGCGTGTTCTTGAGCGCAAACTCTCCACTCTCGCCAGCGAGGATTATACCTCCGCCGGCGGCGTCGATTCCATCGTGGAGGTTCTCAATAACGTAGACCGCGGGACGGAGAAGATCATCATAGAGGCCCTGGAAGAGGAGGACCCGGAGCTGGCCGAGGAAATAAAGAAGAGGATGTTCGTCTTCGAGGACATCGTTCTGCTGGACGACCGGTCGATTCAGAAGGTACTCCGGGAGGTGGACGGTCAGGATCTGGCAAAGGCGCTCAAAGGGGTCGATGCCGAGGTGCAGGAGAAAATATTCCGCAACATGTCCAAACGAGCCGCTTCGCTGCTCCGTGAGGATATGGACTTCATGGGGCCCATCCGTCTGAGGGACGTGGAGGAGGCCCAGCAGAAAATCGTGAACATCATCAGAAAACTGGAGGAAGCCGGCGATATCATCGTTGCCCGTGCCGGCGAGGAGGAACTGGTTGTCTAAGCTGGTATTTAAACCCATGGAGTTTTATACGACGGGCATGCCCCGGCAGGTGGAGCTTCCCGACAAGTATCAGAAGAACGTCATGATCGACGAGGAATACCGGGAGTTCGAGGTGGACGAGGACGGGAATCCTGTAGACGTCTATCAGGGGCCCTCTATCGAGGAGATGGAGGCGGAGCTGGAGCGCTACCGCCGCGAAACGGAGGAAGAGGTCCGGCGGATGCTGGAAGAGGCCCGGGAGAAGGCCCGGCAGATCGAGGAGGAGGGTAAGAACGCTGCCTTCAAGGAACTGCAGGACGCCCGGGAGCAAATCAAGGCGGAAATGGAAAAGCTCCGGGTAGATTCCGAGAGGGAAATCGAGCGGGGCAAGTTTGAATCGGAAAAGATGATCAAGGATGCCGAGCTCAAGGTTTCCGAGATCGAACACGAAGCCTACAAGAAAGGATATGAGGCCGGCCGGGAGGAAGGATACAAGGAAGGGCAGGCGGAGGTGATGCGTCTGATCGACCGTCTTGGAACGATCGTCTCCACGGCGGTGGACATACGGGACGAGATCATAAGATCCTCCGAGAAGCTCATGACCGAAATGATCCTCATGATAGCCCGCAAGGTGATCAAGGACGAGATCGTGGAACGCCGCGAGGTGGTCATCAACAACATAAAGGAAGCCATCCGGCGCGTCAAGGACCGGGACCGCATCGATATCCGAGTCAACTTTGCCGACCTGGATATGACGACCGCCCACAAGGACGAGCTCATCAAGATGATGGAATCCCTCAAGAAGGTCAATATCTACGAGGATTCCCGTGTGGACCGGGGCGGATGCATCATAGAAACCGACGTGGGAGCCATAGACGCCCGAATTTCCACACAGCTGGATGCCATCGAAGAGGCCATCCGGAACACGAGCGCCCTGTGATGAAGAAAGGGGTCGTCCATGGTTAAGGTCCTTCCACATGAGAAGATAGACCTGCTCTCCAAGTACAGGACCATCCTGGAGGAGACGGAGGTCGTCCAGTCCATCGGGCGGGTTGAGCGCATCGTAGGGCTCATCATCGAGTCGGTGGGTCCTGATGTCAAATACGGGGAGTTCTGCCGGATCAGGCTGAGGAACGGGGAGTATCTCCATGCCGAGGTGGTGGGTTTCAACAAGAACCGGGTCATACTGATGCCCGTAGGGGAGATGAAGGGAATCGTCCCCGGTGCCGAGGTGATTGCCGCCGGAACCGCCCTCCTGGTCCCCGCCGGGGAGGAGCTTCTGGGCCGTGTGGTCAACGGTGTAGGGGAACCCTTGGATGGAAAGGGGCGGGTTTTTACAAAGAATAAATATCCCGTGGACAACAAGCCCATCAATCCCCTCCAGCGGAGCCTTATCACCAAACCGCTTTCCACGGGGATTCGCGCCATTGACGCCCTCAATACGGTGGGACGGGGGCAGAGACTCGGGATCTTCTCAGGGTCCGGCGTGGGGAAATCAACCCTGCTGGCCATGATCGCCCGCTATACCGACGCGGATTACAACGTGATAGCCCTGATCGGGGAACGGGGGCGCGAAGTGAGGGATTTCGTTCAGAAGGAACTGGGCGAGGAGGGCCTCCGGCGATCCGTGGTCATCGTGGCCACATCGGATCAGCCTCCGATGCTGCGCCTGCGGGGGGCTTTTCTGGCTCATGCGGTGGCGGAGTATTTCCGGGATCAGGGCAAGGATGTTAATCTTCTGATGGATTCCGTGACGCGGTTTGCCATGGCCCAGCGCGAGGTGGGACTGGCGGCCGGCGAACCCTCTGCCACCCGGGGCTATCCCCCCTCAGTCTTTTCGCTCCTTCCCCGTCTTCTGGAGAGATCCGGCACCAGGGAGAGCGGGGGGAGCATCACCGGCTTTTACACGATCCTTGTGGAGGCCGACGACATGAATGAACCGATCGCGGATGCCGTTCGAGGGATACTTGACGGCCATATCGTTCTGGACAGAAACCTCGCCCACAAGGGACATTATCCCGCCATTGACATACTGGGCTCCATCTCCCGATGCATGAAGGACGTCATCGACGCCGACCATCGGGCGGCGGCTACGCGTTTCCGGGAGTACCTGGCCGCCTACCGGGATGCCGAGGATCTCATAAACCTGGGAGCCTATGCCCGGGGGTCCAATCCCGTCGTGGACAAGGCCATCAGCATGTACGGTGAAATGACGGCGTTCCTGAAGCAGGATATCTACGAGCAGGATGGCTTCGAGAATATAAAGGCGAGGATGCTGTCGCTCATCGGCAGGGAGGGCAAGCCGCCAGAACAGCGGCGCGAGTTTGTTTCCCAGCAGCCCTATTTCGCCCCGGTACGGCGATAGGTTCCCGATAGGATGGCGGGATGAAGAAATTTCAATTCAAACTGCAGCGGCTGCTGGACATCAAGGAGGCCCGGGAAAAAGAGGTTCAGAACGAGTTGGCGGCAGTGCTCAATATACAGAATCGGGAGCGTATCCGCCAGCAGGAGTATTCCCGGCGGATCCGGGATGAGCGGGAAAAGTTCAACCTGAAGCTGCGGGCGGGGAAGTTTTCGTATTCCGATGCCCTGATGTTTGAGAAGTTCACGGATTTTGCCAACCGGGTCATCGAGGTGGCGCAGGACCGGATTGAGAGCATGGAGCCGGAGATTCAGCGGGTGCGTGAGCGGCTTGTGGAGGCTTCCCGCGAGAAAAAGGTGGTGCAGCGCCTCAAGGAGCGCCGCCATCAGGAATATCTCTACGATTACAACCGGGAGATGAACAAGGAATACGACGACATGAACCAGAACGTATATCTGCGGAGACAATTACAAAAGGAAGGGTGATGTCATGAGGAGCGATATGCTTGCCGTTATCAACCGTATCCACGAGATTAAAAAGCGCTTTGGTATGATGAGACATAACGTGGAATCCCCCCAGTCCCGGCCGTTCGAGGCGGAGACCCAGGCCCGGCTGAAGGAGCTGCAGATGAGGGAAAGCGCGGACGGGGAGCCCACCCTGAGCAATGCCTATGTGAAACGGCCGGAGGATTACAGCCGCGGTGAAATCAGGAAGATAGCAAAGAAATATGCCCGTATCAACAAGGTGCCTTCGGCTCTCGTGAACGCTGTCATAGAGGCGGAGTCTTCATTTAATCCCGCCGCGGTTTCTCCCAAAGGGGCCCAGGGCCTTATGCAGCTCATGCCGGCAACAGCCAGGAGTCTCAATGTTTCCGATCCCTTTATGCCGGAGGAGAATATTCGCGGAGGGGTGGCCCTCCTGCGCCGTCTGCTGGGTAAGTACGATGGTGATTACAAGAAGGCTCTGGCGGCCTATAACG
>CALCJG010000185.1 GCA_937967705.1 uncultured Spirochaetia bacterium | reverse complement strand
CTGGATGCTGATACAGGATTTTCTGCGGGAGAACGCCGGGGATGAGGCTCTGGGGAGAATACAGATCATCCCGGGGGACTTTCATGATTTTCCCGTGGACTACTACAAGGCGGACTTGCTGGTCTGCGTGGACCATCTGGATATCTTCGACTCGAGCCGCAGCATGGACGAGTTCAGGCGCGCACTGCAGTTCGAGGGGATTTTTTTCTTTGCCGGGGTCATCCTCAGGGCCGACGACCTGGAGGGGGTCTACGACGATTACAAGCGTCTGGTCTTTCCCCTGCACAACGATTATTACCTGGAGGAGGATTTCAAAACCTTCATGGAACTGAAGGACTTCACCTTCATCAAGAGCATGACCACTTCCTTTCCCAAGAACCTGGGAGAGGAGCGCGCCTCCCTGCAAAGCTATCAGGGGGGGCTGCCCGGGCCGAAGGCGGAGGATTTTCTTCGGGAGCACGGGGAGGAGTTCAGAACGCTCTACGGTTTGGACGATGCGGGAAACATCTCCGAGGCTTACCTCATCGCCTATTTCATGAAAAACCAGGCTGAAGAAAAGGAGAGGGAACGCCTATGATGTTTTCTCCCCGCCACGGGTGATGTGAAGAAAAAGAAAAAGGCTGTCTCCCCGGGGAAGGCAGCCTTTTTGATTTCTGTGACGGAGAAGTCTATTTTGCCAGCATTCCCCCGTCCAGCGGGATGACGGCTCCGGTCACATAATCCGATGCCCGGGATGCCAGAAAGACCGCCAGCGCCTTGATGTCGTCCTCCTCGCCCATGCGGGGGATGGGGATGTGCAGCAGCATGGCGTCCTTGACGGGTTTCAGCTCGGGCTTGTCGAGATAGCCCATCATGTCTGTGTGAAAGAAGCCGGGCGCAATGGCGTTGACGTTGATCTTGTAGCGCGCCAGCTTGATGGCCAGGTTCATGGTCAGGAGATTGATGGCCGCCTTGGAGGAATTGTAGGGCACCGCCGGGTGGGCCTCCTCAATGGATCCGCGGAATCCCATTACCGAGGAGATGTTGATCATTTTTCCGCCGCCCTGGTCCTTCATGATGTTGGCAACCCGCTGGCTGATGATCCAGACGCCCCGTACGTTGACTTCGAATATCTTGTCCCAGCGGTCCAGGGGGAACTCCAGGGTGGGAGCTCCCCAGGTGACGCCGGCGTTATTGACGAGGATATTGATTTTGCCGAACTCCTTCATCGTGGCGTCCACCACGCCGTCGATGTCCTCCTTCTTGCCCATGTCGCATTTGACTGGCAGGGCCTTTACGCCCAGGGCCTCCAGTTCCCTGGCCGTCTTTTCCAGGGTTTCCAGTTTGCGCGAGGCGATGACAACGTTGGCACCGGCTTCCGCAAGACCGGTGGCTATGAATTTTCCGATTCCCCTGCCGCCCCCTGTAACGATGGCAACCTGTCCTTTGAGATCGAGTGATTCCTTGAAGTTCATAATTACCCCCTCAGCTATATAATAGGGGAACCTCGTCTGAGCGATCCTGATGTTCCCCGGTGTGCGCACAAGCGGCCCAACCGGCTTCCCATAAACGGGTATCATTAAAACGGTCTGCCATTCCCCAAGCAGGGGGCAGTAATCCTTCCTTGACGCCCCCGCCTCCCGGTCCCGCGGCAAGGTCAAAGCTTGGTGCAGCGTCTGCGGCCGGAATCGGCGACAGCCCAGGGGAGCGGTTCCGGGCGATCGTATAGGACTGCATAACCCAGGATATAAAATAGTCAAGATAAATAATTCGCTCGACAGGGGAAGCGAGGCGTGGGATAATCCTGCTGCGGTCCCTGACGGTGATTCCATACGGCGAGGTTTCCCCATGAAAAGAAGAGCCTTTTGCACAGCCTTTATCCTGATTCTGAGTTTTCCCCTGACGGCTCAGCGGAAATACGAGGATGTTTTCCGCTTCATGGGGGAGATGAACCGCATCCAGAGCGGCTATCTGGCCGCCCTGAAGAGCGCCAGGGGTTCCGCTCAGGTGGCCTCCGCTATCCGGAAGTTCGGGGACGATGTGGCCCGCATCATGCCCCAGATAAAAAAACTGGAGGAAAAATACCCGGAGCTGAAGGACGATAAAAAGATACCCGCGGATTTGAAACCCGTCCTGGAGGAATCCATGCGGCTCTCCAGGGAACTGGCGGACGTGAGTCTGAAAATCATGCATGAGTACAGGAACGACAAAGAGGTGATGAAGGCCGTAGAGGAGATGTCCCGCAAATTGAGCGGCGGTGAGCCGGAGCCCAAGAGCCCTGAAGAGGACAAGTAGGACCGGATTTTTGCTCAGAAAAAATGATTGACAGAATGACCGAAAACGAAATATTGAAATCCTTTCCGAATGTGTTATGTTGTTTTCGGGGCGATTAGCTCAGTCTGGTTAGAGCGCCTGCTCGACACGCAGGAGGTCACTGGTTCAACTCCAGTATCGCCCAATTCTTTCTTTTCGCAAGGAGAAGACATTGAGCAATGAGATTAGTATCACCCTCCCCGATTCCTCCGTCCTGAAAGCAGAAAAAGGTTCCACAGTACTCAGTATCGTCGGTCAGATATCCAGGGGCCTTCAAAAGGCCGCCGTGGCGGCGCATATCAATGGACAGCCCGTGGACCTTACCCGTACTGTAGAGTCCGATGCCGCGCTCAGGGTGATCACCTTCAAGGATGCCGAGGGCAAAGAGGTTTACTGGCACTCCGCCTCCCATCTCATGGCACAGGCCGTCAAGCGCCTCTTCCCCCAGGCCAGGATGACCATCGGTCCCGCCGTGGACAACGGCTTCTACTATGACTTCGACATGGACCGGGCCTTTACACCCGAGGACCTGGAGAGGATCGAAGGCGAAATGAAGAAGATCACGGGAGAGGAGCTTCCCGTCACCCGGGAAGAGCTGAGCCGCGAGGAGGCCATACGCTTCTTCAAGGAGCGCGGCGAGAGCTACAAGGTGGAGATGCTGGGGGAGATGGAATCGCCTACGGTTACCCTATACAAACAGGGGGAATTCGCGGATCTCTGCCGAGGACCTCATCTCTCAAAGACCTCCGACATCCGGTCCTTCAAACTCCTCTCCATCGCCGGGGCCTACTGGCGGGGCGACGAGAAGAACAAGATGCTTCAGCGAATCTACGGGATCGCCTTTCCTGAGGAGAAGGAGCTGAAGAAGCACCTGGAATTCCTGGAGGAGGCCAAAAACCGAGACCACCGCAAGCTGGGCCGGGAGCTGGACCTCTTTTCCGTTCACGACGAGACCGGGGCGGGGCTCATACTCTGGCATCCCAAGGGCTCCCGGCTGCGCCACCTTCTGGAGGATTTCTGGCGCGAGGAGCATTACCGCAACGGCTACGAACTGGTCTATTCTCCGCATATCGGGAAATCCCAGCTCTGGGAGATCAGCGGGCACCTGGATTTTTACAATGAAAACATGTATTCCCCCATGGACATAGACGGGCAGTCCTATTACACCAAGCCGATGAACTGCCCCTTCCACATCATGATCTACAAGAACAAGGGCTGGTCGTACCGGGAACTGCCCCTCCGCTGGGCGGAGCTGGGAACCGTATACCGTTATGAACGCAGCGGCGTACTGCACGGGCTCCTCAGGGTGAGGGGATTTACACAGGATGACGCTCATCTCTTCTGCCGCCCCGATCAGATGCCGGAGGAGATCGACCGGGTCCTGGCCTTCAGCCTCTACATGCTGAGGGCCTTCGGCTTCGAGGATTTCAAGGTCTACCTGGCCACCCGGCCCGCGGAAAAATCCGTGGGGGACGAGGCGATGTGGCAGGACGCCATCAAGGCGCTGGAGGCCTCCGTGAAGCGGGCGGGGATCGATTACGAGGTGGACGAGGGGGGCGGCGCCTTCTACGGCCCCAAGATCGACATCAAGATCAAGGACGTTCTGGGCAGGGAGTGGCAGTGCTCCACCATACAGTTCGACTTCAACCTGCCCGAGCGCTTCGATATCTCCTTCGTGGACAGCGACGGGAAGAAGCACCGTCCCTACATGATACACCGTGCCCTTCTGGGTTCCCTTGAGCGTTTCATCGGTATCCTCATTGAGCATTATGCCGGACGGTTCCCCGTCTGGCTCTCGCCAATTCAGATCATTCTCATCAACGTGGGAGAGGAACAGGCGGAGTATGTCCGCTCGCTTCAGGAACGTCTGATGCACGAGGGCATCCGTGTGGAGACGGATCTTCGGGAAGAGACGATGGGTTACAAGGTTAGGGAAGCCATCGGAAAGAAGGTTCCCTACATCGGCGTCATCGGCAAGAAGGAGGCGGAGGAGGGGGCCATCTCCCTGCGCCTGCGCGGAGAGAACAAGTCCACCCCGGAGAAGATTGAGGATTTCATCGCCCGGGTCAAAGAAGAGGTGCGGCAGAGGAGGTGATGCGCCCGCGGCTCATCACCCCCGGAAGCCGTTAAAAGATGATCTGCCCCCCGATGCCGGCCCCCGGCCCCACGTATTTCTGCCTGTATCCCAGCCAGTCAGTGTATTGATAGGTTAAATCGGCGTTCAAGGAAACGTTTTCCCTCAACAGTATCCGGAAACCGATGCCTGCCCCCCAGGCGTAGTGATTGCGCGTCCGGCTCTTCTCGGGTTCGAAGGGCCTTTTCCTTTTAGAATGCCAGTAGCTTCCTCCTGTCAGGAGATATACCCCGGTTCCGCTATTGGTATCCGAATAGAGATTCCTCTGTATCTCCCCTCCCATATCCCAGAAAACGGTATGGTTGAAGGCCGTATCGTTGGGATCTTTGTCGTTTGTCCGCTCGGACCGGTTTTCATAATATAATCCCGTAATCCTGCCGTAATATTCCTCTGCTAGCTGATGCTGCAGGCTGATGCCGGCTCCGGAGAGCGAGGAAAAAGCCAGCCCTATGCTGTTCTGAGTGCCGGGCCCTGCTGCAACCGCGGTATTATGGGAAACCGTGATGCCAATGAATGCGATAAGGATGAGCATAGAAATTCTTGTATTCATGAGTATCCTCCTTGGGAAGGTATAGGTCCGGGATATATCTTCTCTTCCGGCAATAAGAGGAGTTTATTCTAGACCTGATTCTGGTAAAAATATAGAGGCTCTGACCCCCTATGGCTTCTCATATTCTGAAATCGCTGAAAATGGGAGGATATTCGGGTTAAAAGAAACGGTTATTTAATGAAGAAAAATCTCTTGAACAGGGGAAACCGAGCCTATGGAAATCGTTAAGATTCCTTCACATTTCATTTGACATACAAAATGCAATGATATAGGGTACTGGACGGAATATGATTCCAGCTAAAAACAACAAAAAGGGGGTTCCGATGAAAGGATTTACCATACTTGTTCTCTCACTCTTTGCCTGTTCCGCTCTGGCTCTGGGCTGCAAAAAGGGAATCGCGGTGGACTGCGCCACGAAGATGAGGGATGTCAAGGTCGAGAAGAAGGATGTCGGCAGCAGCTTCATGGTCAAGTGCCCGGCGGCCTGTTCGGCCGGTTCGGTGTACGGTGTGGATACCTACACGACGGATTCATCCGTATGCCTGGCGGCGGTTCATGCCGGCGTAATCAAAGCCGACAAGGGCGGTGCGGTCAAGGTTACGGTTGTCAAGGGCTTGGATAAATATGAAGGCAGCGATAAAAATGGTGTTAAGTCCAGTGAGTGGAAGACTTCCTGGGGGGATACGGCCTTTACGGTTTCCGATAAATAGCTGGTATATCAATACTTGTTGTAAAAAAGAGCCCGCCCGGGGCTCTTTTTTTATATATGGGGTGATGAGGCTCATGCCCTCTCATCTGCCCCAGTACTGGAAAGACCCCCAGTAATAGGAAGAGGAAAAGTCGAATTCCCGGTACTTGCGCTTCTGTCCCAGGTACTCAAAGGTCTTGTAGGCGGCAAAATCGCTTTTACGCCAGCGGTTGGTCAGCAGCAGATACTGGGTCTTGGATAGGGCCCGGCGGGGATGCATTCCGCTGGCAAGAAACCGGTGATAATAGGTGACAAAAACCTTCCGGGCCAGGTCGGGCAGGGGCCAGAGACTTATGAGTACGCCGTTGGAACCCGTTACAATCCAGCTGTTGATGAATCCCGGGAGTCCGTTATGCCGTTCTCTGCCGCGGTCCCGTATGCGGCATCCTGATAGTATGACGAGATCCGACTGGATCTCAAGACCGAGATCGGAAGAGCGTCGCGTAGGGAAAGAGTGTAGATCTCGGTGGTCGCCGT
>CALCJG010000184.1 GCA_937967705.1 uncultured Spirochaetia bacterium | reverse complement strand
TGGGGCTTCGCGGAGCACTTCGTCAACGCCAACTGGACCCGCCCCTCCACGATGGCCATGCTGACGGGAGCCCTGGCCTCGTCCACCGGGGTTAAGATCTTCGGCTCCGCCCGTACCGGCGTTTGGGACTTCATCGTGCACCGGGAGGAGAAGGACTTTTTTTACGGCCGCAGCGGAATCCTTCCCGTGACGACGCTTTTTAAACAGCGGGGCTATGTTACCAAGGCGGTGGGGCAGAACCCCTTCTTGATGGAGTACAGCGGCATCGGGATCGACCTGGACTTCGACGAGTTTAGCGAGTACGAGACCCTTGTGCGGGATACGGCGGATGTCACCGAGGAGGCGGTCAACTGGCTGGGCGCCGAGGGGGGGAAACCCTTCTTCCTCTACATAAACTATAATGCGCCGCATAACGCTTATGTCCCGCCGCCGCGCTACCGGGAAATCGTGGAGAGAAGGAACCCCGGGCTCGATCCCGTCTTCCGGAACTACTTGGGCGAGGTGGCCTACACCGACGATTACCTGGGGCGAGTCATCGCGGCCCTCCGGAGGCTCGGCCTTTACGACGACACCATCATCGTGATCACCTCGGACCACGGGGAGATATTCAGTCCCGACCACGCCGTAAGCCCTTATACGGACGTGCCCTCGCTGCATACCCACGGCCAGACCCATTATGACGAAGAGCTGCGGGTGCCCCTCATCATCAAACCCGCGGGAGGGGCGGAACCCCTAACCGTGAAGGCCCAGACCCGGAGCATCGACGTGGTCCCCACGATCCTGGAACTGGCGGGATGGCCCGTTCCCGCCTTCGTGCAGGGCCGCTCGCTTATTCCCCTGACGCGGGGGGAGGAGAAGGAGGAGCGGATCGTCTACTGCGAGGGCAAGCGCATGTACTCCGTCCGTTCGGGGGGCTGCAAATACGCCGAGCGCTTTTACGGGTTCGGTTTTCTCCCGGAGCACTGGGGCGGGGATTCCGTCCGGGAATATGCCGAGCTTTTCGACCTCCGGAACGATCCCGGGGAACGGGAAAACCTGGCCGGCCGATCTTCGAAGCTTGAAGGCCGCATGAAGGCTCTGCTGGAATCGGCGCGCTTTCAGCAGCCCGAAAACCGTCTTACCCTGAGGGGGAGCGGTATCTCCGGGAGGATACGAACGGAGTACGGCTTCTTCTATGGGATGAAGGCGGAGGGGGTGGATTCCCGGGCGCTCCGTGTCAGCCGGCGGGAATACGCCTTCCGCCTGGCTTCGGGGGGCTCCCTCGTCTTTCAGACCATCCCCGCCGGGGCCCGCCTTTCGGTGCGCTTCGACCGGGAGGAGCGTTTCCTGGCAGGGCCCTGGCTTCTGCCCCTGGCCGACCGGGTTTCGGGGGGCTACAGGCTCGACCTGGCCCGCCCCGGGGTGACGGGGGTTCCCCGGGAGGATCTTATTCCTTCCGCCGGGAAAGGGGTCTTCTGCTGGCGTACCCCGGGGGAGAGCGCCCTCCGGGAGATGCGGGGAGGGCGGGCCCTCTCCGGCGACGTGACCCGGCTCCTGCGGCAGTGGGGCTACATTCAGGGGCAGGAGAAGCGGTAGGGGGCAGGGGTTATGTTCCTGTGTTTTTTACTCGTCCCCTGCATCTATTGCAGTCCACCGGCAGGAGCGCCGCCGCCTGCCCGGCACGTACAGGGAGGGGAGGACTCGCGCAGACCCCGGTAGGGGGCCTGCCTTGCAATGATTAAAATAATATTGACTTTCCTGCCTGTTTTCCATATGATTTAAGCTGTCTATCAAGAGTGAGGTGTAATTTTCCAGACGATGGATGCTTCAACCGAACACATGCTTCGCAGGATCGCTGAAAAGCGCCGAGAAAAAACCGTTGAACGGCAAATCCAGATCAGGGAGCGTAAAAAGCGTGCCGCCGGGGAGATTGAAAGATTAACCGGGCTTTTTAGGAAGGCAGACGCGGATCTTGAAAGAGTGATACTCTTCGGTTCTCTGGCTGAGGACCGTGTCACCTCGCTGGCCTTTGACATTGACCTGGCCGTGGATTGTACTCCCGAGGCTTATTTACGCCTTGTGACTATCGGCCTGGATTCAGGCTTCAAGGTCGATGTTGTGGAACTCGCCACTGCAAGCCCCCCTCTGAAACATGCGATTCTTGAACATGGAAAAGTGATATGGACCAGAACGGTCTGAAAATATTACGTGCCGAACTCCAGGGAGACATGGAAATACTCTCGACATTGGAGTCCAAATACGAGGCCATACACAGGAAACTTGACGCCATCGTTCCGGACGAATTCGACTACGCAGCGCTCGCCTATACCATAGTGAATATTTACAACCTGATGGAAAATTATTTCCATCGCGTCGCCAAGAGATTTGAAAACAATCTCGATGACAGGGAGTGGCATCGGGATCTGGTAAAACGCATGGCTCTTGAAATCGAGGATGTGAGGCCTGCGGTAATCCAAAAGAGGGAAATACCCATTTTTGACGAATTACGGTCTTTCAGACATGTTTTCAGGCATATCTACATGGGCGAGCTTGACAGAAATAAATTGTTGTCCGTCGATGCCCGGTTGTCTGACGCCATCGATATTTTCAGAAAGAACCATCAGAAATTTAGCACCTATATCGACGATCTTATTCGTATCGAATCAGGTTCGTTTTAGACTCCTGGAACTGGATTTTTTGCATCCGATGCGGTCCGCTGGCAGGAGCGCCGTCGCCTGCCCGACTCGGGCAAGGCGGGGACTTATCTTCCCCCTGGCGG
>CALCJG010000183.1 GCA_937967705.1 uncultured Spirochaetia bacterium | reverse complement strand
AAACATTGGCAGAGAAGGTTCCTTCGTTCGTATCGTTTTCCAGGACCGTTTTCCGCACATAGATGACGCTGAAACCCGCAAGGGGGATAAGGGAAAAGGAACCGGCGCGGAAAGCGACCAGGAGGCAGAGAGGCATCTGAAAGATATCACTCTTGAGCTTCATCTCCTGGGACTCCTTGCCCTCATTCGATTCCACCATTTTCATGGAGATGATATGATACCAGAAACCCGAATGAATCCCGAAACGGCTGTTCCACATCTTTTCGAATACCAGCCCGCCCCCGTATCCCGGGCCGGCCTTCCAGGTCGAATTGGCACTGTTGGTTCTGGCACTGTATATTCCGCCGCTCAGCCCCGCTCCGAAAGAGGCCAGCGGCAGGGATTCCTCCGCACCTCCCCGATGAGTCACAGAGAGCAGGAGTATAAGTGCCAGCAATGGTTTTAAGATGCCGTATCGGATGAGCATCGCGGCACGCTTCCTATTTTTTCTCCGTCATCACGCAGGTGCCGTTAAAGAGGGACTTGCGCTCCATGTAAATCTCCGGAGTGACCAGATCGCCGCTGGTAGTGCTCTCGCTGAAGAGCTCTATATGCTTTTCGGCCCTGACCTTCCCGTTAAGAACGCCGTGAACCGATACCACACCGGCCTTGATGTCGGCACTCACCCGGGCCTCCTGCCCGAGGATAAGCTGTCCCTCGGATTCGATTTTCCCTTCGAAGAACCCCTTGATTTTCAGGGATTTCTTGAAAACCAGACGGCCCCGGAGTTCGATATCCTCCGCGATAACCGTATCGATCTTGTTTTCGTCCTCGATGATTTCCTTAACTTCCGGCATCCCGCCCTCCAGAAATGGTATGATGCGCGGCTTTTTTCCGCGCACTCCCGACCAGCCTTATCGAGCCGGATCGGCAAGGCTCAAGGTAAAACCGTCAGAAGCCATTTGTCAAATAAAAATGGATATCGTTTCCTTTTTTTCCTGGTACCTTCCCCGATTCCTCGAATGACCGAACTGTTTTTTTCTTGTATTATTCGCTCCCCCGGGTAGATTGGCCCCCTGTTCCCTGACCAGGGAAGAGAATATGCCGGGGGCGGGAGGATACCCAATGGACGAGATACTGAACAAGGCCAACGAACTGGGCCTCATGATAAAAGGTTCGGAGATATTTCAGCGTTTCGAGGAAATCTCCCATAAACTGGACGGCGATCAGGAGGCCCGGAAAATGCTGGAAGAATACGCCGCCCTGAGCGACACACTGATGATGAAGGAAAAGAGCGGAGTTTCCATCGAAGTGAGCGAGAAACAGGAACTGGAAAGGATGGGCAAGGGCCTCTCGGAGAACCAGCTGGTCATGGAATTTATCGCCACCCAGACCTATTACCTGAACATGATTCAGCAGATACAACAGGCCATATCCAATCCCAAGGGGGATCCCATCACTCCCTCGAAGATCATCAAACCCGGCGGCGGAAAGATCATTACGGGTATATAAGCAGAGGCCCATTGCACCGCCGATCAATCCATAAAGGAGCCCTTACAGCTCTCCTTGCTTTCGTCGTTACGGCGGGGCTATTGCTGCACGTCTTTTCCTTTACCGCGGCCTGTTCCCCCTTTCAGGGAGACAGGCCCGAAGAAATAGGACTGTACCAGAAGGGCCATCAACCGCTCAATTCCAAGAAAAACCCCCTCCTCCCGGGATGGATACCGGTATTCACGGCCCTCACGGTACACAATGACGCCGTCCCGGCATTATGCATCATCCCGGCCTTCCGGGCCATAAACAGCAAATACCCCCGTTGGAGCAAAGGAACTTACCTCTAGCCGACCGCATACGTTCCCTGAAAAACCAGTAACAAAAACTTCCCGTTTAAGGGAACAGGGACGACATGTCCCTGCAAAATTACATGGCATGAGGTTATCCATGAAGATTATAACATTATTATTCTTTGCCCTCTGGTCACTGGCCCTCTTTGGGCTCATGGGGGATTTTTTTGAAAAACGAGGCATCAGCTTCCAGACAGGGCTGACCGTCTTCATCATTTTAACGGTTCTCATGATCGCCTGCTTCCTCTGGGAGACTTTTTCCCGGAAGAAGGAAGAGGAAGCCTGAAACCTATAAGGAAACGGGCGGGGTTCATCCCCGCCCGTTTGTTCTTTCCATCATCGATCCGTAGTGATCCAGAGTGATCCGCCGGATCACTCATACGGCATGACGGCATTTGAAAAAAAACTGCGGAAGTTTTACTTTTCCGGCGGGACGGATAGAGGACGGTATGATCGGAGGAGAGGGTTTCAGACCTCGTGTGTGGTTCCTTCGGCGGCGGCGTAGAGCTCGAGGCTCAACCCCTTCTCGCGGATCTTGCCCCGGTAGAACTCGACGATACCGTCCAGCTCATCGTCGGTTCGCAGCGGTTCATGGTGGAAGAAGAAGAGCTTTTTGACCCCGGCGGACACCGCCAGGTTCATGACATGATGGGTGTGGCTGTGCCCCCACCCGCGCTTGGACTCGT
>CALCJG010000182.1 GCA_937967705.1 uncultured Spirochaetia bacterium | reverse complement strand
GTGCTGGCAGACAAGGATATCAGCTTCGGGCAGATACTGACCCTAGTGCGGGAGAGGACGGGAACGAACATTCCCGACACAAATTACCGTCATGCCAGAAGGATAATCGCCCAGCGCTGTGCCGACCTGCAGACTCACGTCGACATGTATCCTTCCATACTGGCCAGGAATAGCGTTGAATTCCAGAACTTCATCAACCTGATTGCCATCAGCGAAACCTACTTTTTCAGGGAGGAACGTCAATTCGCCCTTTTGAAACAGCGAATAATTCCTGAAATACTGAACAGCAGCAAAAGGGCGCTTGCATGGTCCGCCACCTGCTCCTCCGGCGAAGAACCGCTCTCCCTGGCAATTCTCTTTGAAGAAGGGAAAAGGGACGGCGGGGAATACCAGATTTATGCCACGGATATCAACACCCTGGCCCTGGAACACTTCCAAAGCGGTGTCTACGGGAAAAACTCCTTCAGGGAGGACGGAAGCAGCTTCCACAACACCCTGAGACAGTACGGCACCCAGGGTCTCAGGGAATTTCATATATCTAAGGATCTCATGCGCAGGATATCAATCTCCGCTGTCAATCTCTATTCGGATTCCCTTGATGACCTGCCGGAAGGATTTCATCTGATCTTCTTCCGCAACACACTGATCTATATGGATCTGGAGATAAAAGAGAAGGTCCTGTCATCGGTCATACGAAAACTTTCCAAGGGAGGCTATCTCTTCCTTTCTTCGACGGAGATACCCCTGATCCTTCATTCGGATTTAAAACTGGAAAATGAAGGCGAGGTCTATTACTTCAGGAAAACCGCTTCGGTGACGGTGTCCCTTCCTGCCCCGAACCGGACTGCCCCGCCGGAAACCCCCGAACGCGCCGAGCGATCTCCGGAACACGCCGCATCACCCCGGGACAAGATCATCCGCATGGCCCCGGACTGCGGAAGTGTCATGACAGAGGCCAACCGCATTTCAACAGGAGTTCCGGGGGATTACTATTCCCGAAAACCGGAACACCTGACCGCGGAACTGATCCTGTATGTCCTTTATTTCATCAGCAGAATGGATTACTTGTCCGCCGAGAGGGTACTCTCATACATAACCGGGACCATCTTCAGCAACAGTCTTACACATTATCTCCTGGGATTTATACGGATGTTCCTCGGCGACAAACTCTCGGCGCTGGACTCCTTCAGGGAAGCGCAGCTGCAGGACCCTGAATTCTGGCCGGCCTTTTTTTACGCGGGGACACTGCTTGCCGACAGCAACTCCGCTGATGCCGCGGCCTGTTTCCGGCGCAGCGCGGAGATGATAGAAACGCAGATGAAAAATCAACCGGGGAAATACCATTTTCTCATGGAAAACTTCAGTGAAAAATATTTCCGGGGAATTTGCCTGGAATGGATCGCCAAGCTTGGCGAAACGTCGATATGAAAGTCAAGACCGGAGATTCTGCCCATGGCCATTAACAGGGACGCCTTCATTGACCAGTACTGCAGCGAACTGGAGGAAAACATCCAGTCGATTGACAACACCATCATTCTTCTTAAGAAAGATCCGGAGAACCAGGAGGAACTGCACAGGATGCTCCGGGTTCTTCATACCATCAAAGGCTCCTCCCGCATGCTGAAATTCGAGACCATGGAAAAAATATCCCATGGTCTCGAAAACGTTTTCAAGGGAGTAAAGGAAAACCGCTTCAGCATATCCCCTAGCCTTGTAAAACTGGTCTTCATTACCACGGATTTCCTCAAAAAAGGTGTGTCCTCCATCAGGCAGGTCAAAAACGACACGCTTGAGGTGACCCAGCTCCTGAAGACATACGAACGCGCCGCTGCGAACGAACCTTACACTACCGACAGCCTTGAATCGGGAAATGAGCCTGAAGCGGCCCCGGTTGAGCGGAATGCTGAGGGCGTACGAACCCCGGAATCCAAAGGAGAGATGACCGGACAGACCAAACAGGTCCGGACCGACACACCTGCACCGTCTCATGACGCCCTCAAGGATCTCCAGTCCGTGCGAATACGCATCGATCAGATCGATTCCATAATTCGCCAGATGAACAACCTCATCATCAATCAGTTTCAGTTGAAGAAGCATTACGATCTTCTTCAGATCTTTGAGCAGCGTTTTCTCGATTACCAGGACAGTCTGCCCGCAAGAGACATCGCTGGAAGCGAGAGGACAACAGAAATAGTCAAATCCGGGAAAGCTCTCTCAAAGGAGGTTCAGAAGATCAAGAAGGGCCTCGACGAGCAGATCAAACTCATGGAGCGTGACACCTTCGAACTGCAGGAAGAGATCATCGGTCTGCGAATGTTTCCCCTGGAACTGATCCTCGGCTCCCTTCCCAAGATGGCGGAAGAGATCATGATGAAACTCGACAAGGAGGTCGAATTCGTCATACGAGGGGGCGATCTCAAGCTCGACAAGCTGATTCTGGAAAACATCCAGGATCCCATCATCCACATTCTGCGAAACTCACTGGATCACGGGATCGAGACACCGGCCGAAAGAGAAGCCGCCGGTAAAGCCCGTATCGGCTCCCTCGTGCTGGAATGTTTCGGGGAAACGGGTAACATCATCATCTCCATCAAAGACGACGGCAAGGGCATCGATTTTGAAAGAGTCCGCACAAGGGCCATGGAATTCCATCCATCGAGACGGGACGATATACAGACCATGGGAAGCCAGGAGCTCCTTTCCTATCTCTTTATGCCGGGATTCTCCACCCGGGAGGACGCAACGGATCTTTCGGGGAGAGGCGTGGGGCTTGACATTGTCCGGTATAACATCGAGAAGATTAAAGGGAAGATCACCGTGCGCAGTGAACCTGGACAGGGCACGGAATTTATCATCACCCTCCCTCTTTCTCTGGCCACTATACAGGGGTATTTCATTCTATCCGGGGGGGAGAAGTTCTTTGTTCCCTCCCAGTTCATCCGCGAGATATCTCTTCTTAACAGAAAGGAGGTCTTCAAGGTTCTTAACCGGGATGCCTTCAAGCTGCGGGACGCGGTCGTCTATCTTTACAACCTGGGATATCTCATGAACCTGGAAGGGCGGCAGGAACAGACCGGCGAAAGGATTTTCGTGCTGGTGGTGGAATCCCTGGGAGATGTAATCGGCATTGTTGTGGATGCGGTTCAGGAATTTGCCTCGCTGATCTACAAACCTCTTCCCTCCCATATGAAGAACCTGGGCCAGGTTCCTGGGATTGTCTTCGACGAGAGCTACAATATTGTAAACATTCTGCATGTTCCCTCCCTGGTAGACCAGTTTAAAAGTCTCAAGGACATCGACATCAAGAAAAGGCACGCCGGGGAGTCCGAAAAGAATATCCGCATCCTGGTAATCGATGATTCGATCAACAGCCGGGAAATAGAGAAAACCATTCTGCAGTCCGCCGGTTTTCAGGTACAAACCGCCGTGGACGGAATAGACGGCCTGGAAAAACTGCATAGCGAGGACTTTCAGGCTGTCGTAACGGACCTGAACATGCCCCGAATGGACGGATTTACGCTTATCGAAAACCTGAGGCGCGACAAGGCCTACAGCAGTCTGCCGATCATAGTGGTTTCGGCATATGAGGAACCGGCGTCCCGTAAAAAAGCCATAGGGATGGGAGCGGACCGCTATCTCGTCAAATCGGACTTCGACCGCCACAATCTCGTGGATGCCGTCCGGGAACTGCTGAAATCGAGGGAGGTGTGATATGGGGGAAAAAGGAGTCATCCTTCTCGTCGATGATTCGGACCTCGTTGCCAACATACTGATCGAATACCTCAAGGAAGCCGGTTTCGATCTTCACCGTGCGTCCAACGGTATCGAGGGAATCGAAATGACCTATCGAATCATACCAGACATCATCATAATGGATGTGGAGATGCCCTTGATGCAGGGGTATCTCGCAAGCCGTCTGTTAAAATCCCGCCGGGGGGTAAAGGAGATACCCATCATCATGCATACATCCCTCTCGGAGGATCGGGACGAATACTGGGCCTTCTCGTCGGGAGCGGACGCCTTTATCACCAAGGATTTCGACAATCTAAACCCTCTCCTGGAAAGGATAAGGGAGCTGATCGACCACCCGCCTCTGAACCGGGAACAGATTACCGAAGACGCCGCCGGAATATCCCGGGACAACATATTCGAGATCATGAGTCTTCACATAGACCAGCAGCTTTTTCAGACCACTCTTCTCAACGAACTGAGCGAGGTATCCCGTTGCATCGGGTCACTGGAACTGAGCCTGGAAAGCATCTTCTCCCTGATCAGCAAGGTCTGCCAGCACAATGTAGCGGTTATCATACTGAACTCCAACCGGAAGGTTCTAGTCTTTGCCCGACCCTCCCGGGACATCTATGCGGCGGATCTCGAGGATTTCCTCCGGATCTGCCTATCCGATTTCTACCAGAACTTCCCCGAGGCTTCCGGAAAAAAACTGGAAAAGACCATTTTCGGAATAACCAACAGGGATGACTTTCAGAAGATACGCTCGGACATGGGAAAAATCAGCTCCTACGCCTGTGTCCCTCTCGAGGGAAGCTGCACCAGCACTATCGGCACCCTCCACTGCGGAAACCTCATCAACAACTACTTTTCCGACCTTATACTCAATCACATGAAGGTCTTCTCCCGGGGAGCCGGGACCATCATCGAAAACGCCATGCTCATGAAACAAATCACTGAGATGGAACAGAGCATACGCGGCGTCTTCTCAAAGTTCGTTCCTCCGGAGATCATCGACGATCTGGTGGGCCGAAGCCAGTCCTCCACTCTACTGGCAGGGGAAAAACGGAACGTGGCCGTACTATTCTCCGACATTCGCTTCTTCACGCAGATATCGGAAAACAATCGGGCGGAGGACGTCGTCCAGTTTTTAAACCAGTACTTCAACACCATGGGGACCATCATACAGAAGCACGGGGGCACCATTGACAAGTTCATCGGCGACGCCATCCTGGCGGTCTTCGGCGCCCCGAAAAGCTATGAAGACAATGCGGACAGGGCGGCCCGGGCCGCTCTGGAGATGCTGCAGGCCCTGGATCAGGTGCCCTGCGACAACCTTCGTTTGCCGGATTCCGGGCTGGATATAGGCATAGGCATTCATCAGGGAGAGGTCATCGTGGGGAATATCGGCTCCAAGGACAAGTTCGACTACACCGTCATCGGCGATACGGTCAACCTGGCCAGCCGTCTGGAGAGCCTGACCAAGTTTTACCGGGCTCATATCATCGTGTCCGAAGAGGTGAAAAACAGCCTGAGCGATCATGTGATTCCCAGGGAAATCGACCGGGTACGGGTAAAGGGGAAAGAACAGGCCACCACCATATTCCTGCTCATTTTCGACAAGAAATCGATCTTCACCGATGATATTTTGCGAAATTACAACAAGGCCCTCAGCATGTACAAGATTAAGAACTGGGAAACCGCAATGGAGTATTTTCTCAAGGTGCAGCTTTCCCTTCCCGAGGACCATATAACGAAGATTTACATCGACCGATGCCGTGAAAAGATCAAGAACCGGCCGCCGGAAGAGTGGGACGGCACCTGGGACCCCGATTTCAAATGATCAGTCATTCTCCTTGTAGTACAGATCGATGTCGAAGCCGCCGAAACTGGTATCGAACGACAGGTTGATGTTTTCGTAAAAAGTCTTAATGGTGATGGGATCCTCGTTGAACTCCGGCGCCGCGAGGCTGACATTGTGTTTCATATACTGCAGGAGGTTGGCGAAAGTCCCGGTTATCATGTTGGCGATTTCCCCGGCCACCTCCTCGTGATGCTTTTTGAGATTGCGGGGGCTGGAGGAGGACATGACCTGCCTGGTCAGATGGTTGAGGGTTTTTACCGGGAAATTGATGATCAGCTCCCCGGAGAGGGTACCGTTGATTTCCACCATCACCTTGGGATCCTTAACGGTGGACTGGGACTCGTAAACCTCCGTAACCTTTTCATCCCGAAAGAAGTTTTTAAAGATATGATCCACAGAACGGACGATGAACTTCGAATACCTGTCATAATTGCTCATAAATGCCTCAGACGCAGGGTAATGGCCCACGCGGACGGATCGGGCCTTGTTGGAGACATATTATGGGGAGCCGCCCGGCAAAAGGCAAGAATTTTTTAACTCTCCCGCAGGGCATTTGCACCTCCCCGGCAGAAGAAATATCCTCCGGTCAGCCCGGCCTGTCAGGCGAACAAATCACCTATACGAACGTGATCCCGTACCATCCCTTCCAGAAGTTCCACTTTGGCCGTGCTGGTCTTGGTAAGCAGCGGCTCCATATCGTCCACCAGCTTGGCGGTTTTGAAGGTGTCATGGGGAACCAGGAGAAGCGGGATTTTCCTGTCCGCGGCCTTGGCGATGATATTGGCCGGGGGAAGGATGTTGTTGGTAACCACGATGGCGGAAGTATCGCTGTCCAGCGAAGCCAGGATCAGGTCACTCCGGTCGCCGCTGGCGATGATAAGCTTCTTTCCCGTACTGAAAATGGGATGACGGCAGGCCGCATCAGTGGACATATCCCCGACGAAGATGTTGGTGATGAAGTTGTTGAGCCCACCCTCCCCTGCCAGGACCTTGGCAAAGAGGGCCTCGGAGAGATAATCGACAGTGATGTGGGTAAGCTCCGGCTTGAAGGGCAGGATGCCCAGAACATTAATTCCCATCTTTTCGATACTCCCCTGATGGGTCGTGCGGAAATCCTCCAGGTCCCGGACCTTGTTGATGATGACGCCCCGGATCCTGATCTTTTCGGGATAGATATATCGCTTGAGGAACACAAGATCGTCGATGACGGAATCCTCGGCGCCGCTGAGGATAAAAATGAGCTCCGCATCCAGCATGCGGGTCACGGAGATGGAATCGAGATTAATGCTGGCCCCGTAGCTGATGTCCCGGCTGCCCTCGACCAGGAGAATGTCCGAGTGCCTGCCCAGG
>CALCJG010000181.1 GCA_937967705.1 uncultured Spirochaetia bacterium | reverse complement strand
CAGTAACTTTGTTTCCAACAAGACGGGAGGTTTTCACGAGCATACGGAGTACTTCCCATACGGGGAGACCTGGGTTGAGGAAGCTGTAAGTTCATTGAGCAACCTGCTGCCCTTTAAGTTTACTGCCAAGGAGTTTGATCCGGAGACGGGGCTGTATTACTTTGGAGCGAGGTATTATGACCCGAAGCTTTCCCGGTGGGTGAGCGTTGATCCAGCGTTGATTGAATTTATTCCCATTCCCGGGGACAAAAAGGAGCTTCCGAGCAATGGGGTTTATAAGCCTTCAAATTTAGGGATGTATATTTTTTCTAGTAATAATCCAGTTATGTTTATCGATTTAAATGGGAAGTGGGATAACAGAATACATGATCGTGATGATGAATATGGTGGAACGTATTATTGGGTAAACCCATTATTGGGGGACAAACGAGCCGATGCTTTAGCAAAAGCATGTAATAGAATAGATTATTCCTTGAGAAGAAATCCACTTCCCTATATTGGAAATCAGGGATATCATTTTAATGAGAATGATATAAAAGGTGGCCCAGATACAAGATTGTTTCACAAAACAGTACCCCACCTATTAGAGGCAGTAAGATATCAAAAAAAGGCCGATTCCTATAGAAATAATAACGGTGGTGTCATCGGCTGGTTTAAAAATATTATTGCAGATTATTATGAAGGAAAATCAACAGATGAACTTGCTGCTGGTTTGCATCCACTTCAAGATATTTTAGCTCATACCGAAAAATTTTCAAAGTATAATAAAACTATGAAATATCATTATCACGATCTTAGTCCTAACCTTGCTGATGACCCACGAATACAACCCGAAAGAGTTAAACGAACAAAAGAAGCTACGACAAACTATATCAAAGCATTTATAAAATTAAGTAAGGATCGGAAATAATGATAAAAATTATGAGCATCTTTTTCTGTGTTATTGTTGTTACCTCATGCTCAAGTATGAAAAATGTTGGAATTAGGCCACTATCAATCAAGGTCCTTGATTCAAAAACGAAAAAACCGATGAAAGGTGTTGTGGTATACTATATGTTAAAAACAATAAATGTTAATGATCGGATATTTATTGTATTTCGAAATCCTGAGTTGAAATACAAAGATATAATTAAAGAAATAAAGATATTCTATACTGATAAAAATGGAATTATAACTGTAGATAATGTTAGAATCAATATGAGCAAAAAGGATTTATATTTGGAAGAAATGATATTTATTAATGTTGATATAAAGTTAAAAGATAGCAATGTTCCAGATATAATTAAAGCAATAAAATTCTGGAAGGCAGGTAGGTATTTAATTGATTATCATACGTTCTTCAATCCTTTAAATAATAATATTGGGAAATGTATTTTTACATCGTCAACATGGTACTTAAACCCAGAAATGTATGGTGGAACGATGCGAGCTAAATACGATATAATATACAATAGTAAAGGGCTTCAAAAAGAAAAAGAATACTTTGTTATTTATTTAGAACGCATTACACCCCAAAGAAAAGAAAAATATATGAAATTTCTTGAGAATGAAAAGAAGAAATATGATGATTATGGAAGAGATGTCTACAATAAGCTCATTGAAGAAGTTAATAAAAAGAAAAATCAATAATTATTTGAGAAACAGCCAAAGCAAAGGTAGTGTCCCCCTCGCCCTGTCCGCTTCAGAGCCCGCCGGGCGAAGAGGGATAGGTTGAGGTATTAACAGGAGAGTGCGGCAGGGAAGCCGCACGAAACGCGCGAGGACGCCAGGATGGCATCCGCAGCGCGGATGAACAGGTTCTTTGAAAACAAAAACAGGCGGAGCGGGTGAAGCGGAACAGGGCGCCCCTTGGAAGAGCAGACGTTCTCTCACCTCAATTAAAAAGACCCGAGGAAGGAGGCCGAGGGCGGGAGGCGGCTGTCCGGAGCAGGATGCTCCGGTGAAAGCCTCCCGGTGCAGGTTTCCGTAACGGCAAGATGTTTTGACAACTGGAACAAGGTAGAGTACCGTTACGACGACAAGGGAATACGGATAGTCAAGAAGGGGAACACGGGGGAGGTTGTTTACGCCAACCAGAACTATACCGTGCGGGGCGGGGAGATCATCAGCAAGCACGTATTTGCGGGAAACACCCGGCTTGCGAGCAAACTGGTTTACAAGAAGAAGGGTATAGAGGAGGACAAGGGAACCTACTACTATCACGGGGATCATTTAGGCAGCAGTAACTTTGTTTCCAACAAGACGGGAGGTTTTCACGAGCATACGGAGTACTTCACGGAAAATCAGCCGGGTGAAGAGATATTCCCCACATCCAGAATGATCAAACTACGGTCATCCTCAAAATCCCTGAAGCTCCCCTTCCACTCCATTACCCGGTCATCCAGTGCCTTTATGAATTGGCTCTGCGGGCCATGACGGTAATTTATAAGCGTTTCAATAAAACGATGATCCCCGAATAACTCGCCGGCGGTATTTCTGCATTCGATATAACCGTCAGTGGAGAAAACAAGCCGGTTATTGGGAGCAAGATTGATATCACAGACACCGAAACCCTCAAATGGCCGCCAGCCGAGAATAACCCCTTTCGGCGAATACTGTTGAACTATCCCGGTTTCATGGTCGATGACACATAATGGCTGGTGACCGGCATTGGCATATCGTGCGGTCATTGTAGTCAGATCAAGATAGAGGTATCCCGCAGTAACGAACTGGCTGCCTATCTTGCCAATAAGCATTTCATTCATACCAGTCAGTACCTTCCGCGGATCCCTCAATTCCCGTATCTGTTCCTGGAATGAGATCTTGATGACCGAGGATATCATTGCCGCCGGTATGCCGTGTCCCGAGGCGTCGGCAATCAGGATGCCGTACTCACCGGGTTCGCCGGAAATGAAATCATAGTAATCACCGCCGATAACCCGCGCCGGATTGTAGCTGACCACAATGGATACCCTGCCTGTCTGAGGAATGGATTTAGGGAGCAGTGATTCCTGTATCTTCCGTCCAAGTTCCATCTCCTGCTTAATGGTGAGGAGCTGCTGGCGGGATTCTTCCTGGTCGATGCGCATTCTGTTTATCCTGTCGGCAAGTCCAAGGGAAAAAAGAATGATCTCCGCGGCCGAGCCCGCCTGCACACCGTAGAGCGTAAAGTTATTGGCTGGAAGTACGCTGAGATTCTTCAACAGAAACAGTACAAGCCCAATGATAAAAAATCCCCAGCCCCCCATGAAATAATAGGCGGGGCGATATCCTCGCCTGATGGCTGATATCCCCGCCGTCATGAACAAAATGATGCCGCTTGCAGGAAGGATATTGCTCACATGGGTCATGACCGTCTGGTTAACAAAGAAAGCGAGAATAACGCACAGGGCGCCTACGGCCATGAAGCCTTTCATCACTCTGCCGAGAGCGGGCCAGTATTTGTCGACGATAAGATAATTGCGCGAAAACTGCATGGCGAGAGTAAATGAAAGCAGGACAAAGACAACGTTTGCGATATGGTTCCAGTGAGGACTCCCGGGCCAGAGATATTCGAATGAGAGTCCGTTAAAGGAGATCTGAAAGAGTCCGAAACTGGCCGTGTAGAGCACATAATAGAGGTAGCTTCGATCGCGCAGGGAATAGAATATGAAGAGATTATATAGTATCATGACAAGGATGATGCCGAAATAGGTTCCCTGGATGAGTTGTCCGTTATATGCGCTGCGGAGAAAGGCCTCCCTTTGCCAGAGAACCGGAGGGAACAGCATCGTCTTCTCCACGCTGACGGCACAGTAGACCGTAAGGGGGATTCCGGGCCTGAGAGGCAGGAGGAAGGAGGGGTTGCGATACTTGATTTCCCGTTCCGTATACGGGATGGCCTCCCCGGCCATGCTCACTTCCCAGCGGTCCGTCCCGGGGGTGTACAGCTCTACTCTTTCAAGAGAGGGATAGGCGACCTCAAGAATCCATTCAATTGTTTTACCGGGTAAATCCCTGCTGTACAATAGGGATGTCCTGAACCAATACCTGCCGTTTACCGTACCATGATTGAAAGAGTCGCCGTTCACCGGTTTGAACCGGGAAGCCATGCCGGGAGAAGACACATCGTCGATAGTAAGGGCACCGCTGTCATCCTTCATGTAGTCGGTGTAACGGCCGAGGGTTCTTCGTTCATCACTATCAGTTACAACCAAGGGAGTTCCGGCTAAAACTCGGGCCGGAGCAGACAGCTCCATGGCAATACAAACAAGAGTTATGCTGATAAGGTTTTTTATCATCATCGTACCAATTTGTGCGAACTCAATAAATTTTAATGCCCCTGAAGAGGGTTTTTTTGCCTGAGAGAGGTTAACTTCCCGAGTAGTGTACTTCTCATATAGGCATTCTGTCGAGTAAATTTTTGCGGGGAAGGGATGGCAACTTCCAAGATATTGATCCCGAGGGATGCCTCGACTGCGGGACGGCCATGCTTACCACGGTATCCCTCGGCAGCCGGGCTGAAAAGGCCTGGCTCACCCTGAGAAGGGATTTCTGGCTTTGCCGGGGATATTTCCACAACGGGGAAGAGGACTGTGATCGTCATTTTTTTAGCATATCAGCAGTAAAAATTGTTGAAATGTTTCTGTTTGTCTGTTGCCTCTTTGAAAATGGGAGGGAGTGCTTTTTGCCGGGGCCGGGGATTGGACTCATTTTTTACCGGCGGCAATTTTAAGGCCTCCTGAAGAGGGGTTATTCGCCTGAGAGGGTTAACTTCCCGAGTAGTGTATTTTCCACAAAGGCATTCTGTCGAGGGAATTTTTGCGGGGAAGGTATGGTAACTTCCTAGGTATTGAGGTAATCCGTGAAAAAGATATTATTCTTATTCTTACTGGTGTTTTTTTTATCATGCTCAAGGGAAGAATTTGACACTCAGGTCTATTTTATACTCGCAGGCCAGTTGTATTCCATGAATACCGATGGTTCGGATATAAAACGCCTGACAAATGATTCAAACACATACTATTCAGTTAGTTCGTCACCATGCGCGGAATATATCGTTCTATCTACAGACACAAATAAAATATACACAATGCGCTATGACGGAGAAAATTTTGCCTATCTTATGGATGGGCAATACGCCACATACGGCCCTTCGGGCAGGATATATTTTATAACGGGTCCAAGCAGCAATATTGTTGCAAGATATAATCCATCGAACGGCAGCACAGAGTATCTTGAAACAATGGTGAGTGGCTCAAATATGCTATACTCACCATCATGCAACCGGGATGAAACAATACTCGTTTTTTATTGGTGGAATTCTGGCCCATCGTATTTAGCAAGGAAGAGCCTTGTCACGCCTTATACTCTGGTCACGATCCCAACAGCGACTGTTAACTGCTTTTACCCTTCATTTTCACCAACCGATGACAGGATCCTTACTATTAAAACCGCGGCGCCCTATTATATCAGGATAATGTCCCCGGACAACATCCCTTCAGACATCTATTTAAGAACAGGAACATCTCTCAGTACCAGGCCTGCATGGACCGCGGATGGAGAGCATATCTACTTTGCCGATAACAGTGCAACAACGAATGCAATTAAAATAATGAATAGTGATGGCAGCGGC
>CALCJG010000180.1 GCA_937967705.1 uncultured Spirochaetia bacterium | reverse complement strand
AGTTGCCGGCCCGGTCTGTCAATTCGTCCCCCAATCGAAATTCGTAGCTCTGCAGCGGGAGGAGATTCTCGGAAAAGCGGAGGGTGCACTGTGTGCTGTCCCCGTTCCATAGGGCATGCCAGGATACCGTCGGGGAAAAGCGGAGGGCTCTTGCAAAACTGGACCGGTCGACGGATTCGCTGAAGCGGAAAAAGAGTACTTCTTCCGGGTTGACTCCATGATGCTCGCCGAAGTTATTTCCGGCCATCAAGTCCTCTCCTGTAGACTGGACGGAGATTCCCACTACCATCGGCCGAATGAATTCCTCCCCGGCAGTGAAGAAGCTGCTTATATCGGAGGAGAGGGGATTTCCCGCAAGGTCTCTGCAGGCGCTTCCGATCATGATGGTGTAGCCTCCATGGAAATCCATCTCCTCAAGGGGGAGGAAAAGGACCTCCGTGCCGTCAGCATTCCATTCGAAACGGCCTCGAAGGGGGGGAGACAGGCGCAGGTTCTTTTCCACGGTCAGGCGATCCATCGGTTCCGAGAAGACGACCCGGAAGGTTCCCCTCAGTGGGAAACCTTCGGTGCCATCAGGAGGGTCTATCTCCCTTACCTCCGGAGGGACGAGATCGGTTCCCGAGAAGAAGGATGAGATGTGGTCGTTGACCAGTGTGTCCCCTTCCGGGGTGCGGGCCCTGCGGTATACCCTCAGGGTGTAATAAACCCCGTTCTCCAGAGGAAGCTCGGGCTGAAAGGTCATACGGCGGTCCTCGTCGTTCCAGTAAAAGATCCCCTGCACGGTCCCCTCGCTGCCGGTGAGGGAAAAGGCGTTCTCTGCGGTGGATCTTTCCATGCTTCGGGAAAAAAGAACGGAAACGGCGGTATCCTGACCGGCTCTCTCCTGATGCGCGGGGGACACGGCGAGAATTTGCGGGGGCTCCTTTTTCAGGGCATCGCAGCCGAGCCCTGCCGTCAGGACGGATGTCAGCAGAAGACATATGCCGGACCTGTACCATCGCGGCTTTGTTGCGACAGCCTGTTTTCCGAATAATTTCTCCTTCATTTTATCACCACCTTCATCCCATCTTTCAGGATTTTAAGATTGTCCGAAGCTATCAGATCACCCTCCTTCAATCCGGAGAGTATCTCGTAATGATCTCCCATGCGCTTTCCGATTCTGAGGGATTGGCGGTAGACGGAATTCTTTCTTATGAGAAAGACGTGGCCCGTGTTGCCGGATTCATCGAGGAGACAGCCGGCAGGGAGGGCCAGACATCGGGGTATTCTCCGGATGATGATGCGCACCCGGGCGAACATCCCCGGCTTGACGATCCGGCCGGGGTTTTCCGACAAGATGCGTATCCCGACGGTCCTTGTTCCCGTGTCGAGGGTGGGGCTGACGATGCGTACCTTTCCCCTGAAGGACCTGTCCGGATAGGAGTCTATGGTGTATACAGCCTCCTGGCCCGGCAGGATGTGACAGCCCTGCTTCTCGTTGATGTCCGTAAGCAGGTAGATCTTCGATATGTCCATGACCAGAAAGAGATTGCTGTCCTCCCGGACTTTCTCACCCAGGGATATGCCACGGCTGGCGACGATACCCGTCAAAGGAGAGCGGATGACGGCCTCGCGGAGGGTGTCCTTCAGTATATCCACCGCGGACACCGCCCTTTTGTAATTGTTGACGGAGACCTCCACCTCAGCGGCTTCGAGCCGGGTGTTCAGCTTTTGAAACTGCCGGTCCCTTTTCTTCTTGTCCCGGGACGCTTCCATGCCCGCCGACCTCAAATCCTTTTTGCGGTAACCGACCTTCAGTATCTCGTAGTCCTTGCGGGCCGTGAGGAACCGGGTGAGGTAGCTGATGTAATTGGACTTCAGGGTGCTCAGCTCCGTTTCCGAGAGCCCTCCCACCTGGAAGAGGGCTTCTTTTTTATTGAGGATGTCTTTCATATTGACATAGGATGAGTGCCGGTCGCGGAGATCGATCTCCGTCTTTTTAATGGTTTTCAGATGTTTTTCCACATCCCTTCCCGCCCGGGAATGTTTTTCCCGGGCCAGGCGGCAGGCGGCTTCAGCGGACCGCATCTCGGCCAGGGCGCTCTTCAGCTGAAGGCGAAGCTGATGGGTCTCCAGGGCAGCCAGGGGTTTTCCCTTCGGTACGCTGTCGCCCTCCTCAACGAAAATCTTTACGATGCGCCCGTTGATGCGGGAGGATATGGTCGCCTTCTCCAGGGGGATCACGGTGCCCATGGTTTCCAGCGAATCCTCTAGGTCTCTCCGTTCGATCCTGACGGGGGTAACGGGGAGAGAGCGATCCTCCTCCTGTTGGGTTTTTTTCGGGAAGAGGGGGATGGGCAGCCGGAGGAAATAGGCGGTCAGAGAGACAGCGGACGCGAGGATCAGAATGACAGCGGTTATTCTTGTCACCCTTTTTCGGATTTCCGGGTTCCTGTTCCATTTCATGCCTTTTACCTCCCCACGCCGTGTCCGCCGGTCATATCGATTCCGGCCGCTTTTTCCAGGACTGCCGCAGCGATCCGGTATTCTATTTGTGAGGAAAGCAGCCGCAGTCTGGCCTGGGAGAGTTCTATGCACGTCTTTAGGACTTCATAACGGGCGATATCGCCCAGCCGGGCCTTCTCGTTTTCGATGGCAAGCTGCCGTCGGAGCATCTCAACATTGCTTTTCGCGGCTTCAAGGCTCAGCCTGATTTCCCTGATGCGCCGGCAGTCCCGTTCGATCTCGACGGCGATGGATTTCTTCATGAGCTGATGGGAAAGGGAGACCTCAAGATAAGCGGCCTCGGCCTCCATAAGAACCCGGCGGAAGGAAGGATCATCGTAAAGGCTGACAGAGGCCTCGCGCTCTGAAAAGCGCGTATGGCCGCTCTCCTTTTCACCCAGGGTCTGGCCGGCGCCGGCGGAACTCCCGAAGAGGGACGCCGTGACGGAGATGCCCACGCTCCAGATGCGGCGGTTCATGGGAACGTCCGTGCCCATATAGCCGTAGCTCCCGGTGAGACGCACGCGGGGCATGTAGTAGTGTCGTGCCAGCTTCGCCTCTTCGCGGGTCCGGTTCATCAGTAGCCCCAGGCGCCGGAAGTCCCCACGGAGAAGATAAGCCCGGCGGGTCCTTCCGGGGATGTCCGTGCTGATTTCTTCAGGGTCCGGAAGGTCCTCCTTCGGCGGCGAGGGTTCCCTCGAATCGTCCTGGGAAAGACCCAGCAGAATGAGAAACCGCTTGATGCCCTCGTTGTAGTCGTTCTTTGAGCGGAGTATGCCATAACGGGCTTCGTAAATCCTTGCCTCGACCTGAATCTTTTGAAGCTCGGTGGCTGTGCCCAGGCGAACCTCCTCTGCTATGATCCTCTTCTGAAGTTCGAGGCTTTCGAGGAGCTGGCGGTATATCTCCTCTTCGCCCCTGTTTCTGAGAAGTCCATAATACTGCTTCTTGACGTCCAGCCGGAGATTGCTCCTCTCGATGGTGAACTCCGTACGGGAAATGTCTGCAGCAATTCTGGCAATCCTGTAAAGGGCAAACGTCCTTCCGGAGGTGTGGATGTCGTAGCCCAGCTCCAACTGGGCGGACTGATAGCGGGAATCCTCCTCCCGGATGGACACGGTGTCCTGCTTCTGATAGCGCAGTGTGGCGTCGGGTAGAAAGTCCCGCCATCGCTCGTGGATGATTCTTTCGGAGGATTGGATTTTCGTCTTCAGGGCCGTTAATGCGGCGCTGTTTTTTTCCGCGAGACTCAGGGCCTCCGGGAGGGAGATGGGTCGTGTCCCGGCGAATCCCCCGGGGCCTCCGAAGGGGAGTAGTAGCAGCAGTGTCAGTCCCGGGAGCCCTTTCATCGTTTGCCTCTGATCAGTGCGTCGATCTTTTCGGCGGTCATCTCTGCAATCCTTTCCTGCTCCGCCAGTTCCTCCAGATTGAGATCCTCGGCGGATAAACGGACTGAGGCGGCGAGTTTCCCTGCCTCGGCATCCATTAAACGCGCGAAGAGGGCAAAGGATGTTCGGGGTTCCAACGGGTCACCGTAGCTGAAGTGATAGACGAAGACCTGGAGCTGGTAACGGGCTTTCGGGCCCTTGCCTTCGGTGCAGTCTGTTGTAGAGACCAGATAGCGCCGTTTCAGCAGGGACAGGGCGAGGGAGTGGCCGAGGGCTCCGGCCGTTTCGCTGTCTGCCCGTCCGTTGAGGATGATCGGTGGGATAAACAGGCTGTCGATAGCAAGGGGTTCCCTGGCGCAGAGATGGGACTCGGTGCGGATAGAGCGGCAGCCGGCGAACACCTGAAGCAGGCAGAGGCAGAGCAGTATGACGTTTCTCTTCATCGGGGTCCTTCCTTGAGCCATGCCTTCAGCGTGTCGGCCAAGGCGCTGTGACGCGCGGCCCTCTCCTCCACGCCAAGCTTTTGGTAGAGCCGCTGAAGGCGCTGATGTATCTTCGCTGTTTCGTGGTAAACCAGGAGTCCCCGGCTGTAGGCAAGGAGGGCCTCCTCGGCGTTGTCCTCCCTCTCATGGATCATGCCCAGCAGCAGGGCGGCCTCGGGATCCTCGATGCCGGAATCCAAAATCTTCATCAGCTCGTTTCTGGCACCGGCATAATCACCGCGTCTCATGCGCCACCGGGCTTCGAGCCGAAGGAGGGCGGGGGCGGGTTTGGTGTTTTTCAGGCAGAGGTCCATCGTTTCCCGGAAATCCCCCTCCCGTTTTTGGAAGTAGGATATTCTGGCCGCAAGGAGACACGCGCCGGTATGGCCGGGGTCTTTCTTCAGGACACCGCGCAGCAGGGAGGCTGCTTCCGTAAGCCTCTTCTCGCCGTAGAGCGAAAGGGCTCGTCGGTAGAGGCCGGCGGACTCCTCCGAATCCCTCCCGCAGGAGCAGAGCAGTGCGAGGAAGAGCAGGAGCTTCTTCATGGGGTCATCCCCTCAAAGAGCAGTGCGGTGATATGCCGGATAAGGTCGG
>CALCJG010000179.1 GCA_937967705.1 uncultured Spirochaetia bacterium | reverse complement strand
AGATATCCACTCGTGACTGGAGTTCAGACGTGTGCTCTTCCGATCTGGGACGAGAATGAGCTGGAGGCGATCGAGGGTATGCGGATCTCTCCCGAGCTCTATCGGGACGGTTTGATCGACCGGAGGGAGGTCTATCAGCTGGTTTCAGCGGTCTATAAGGGGAGCATCGTCATCTACGGCAGTGCCGTAAGGATCGTTATCGCAGAAAAGGGGGGCAAAGACTCCCTCGAGCCGGTCGGAGACGGTGCCGGAGTAAAGGCAGGGGATTCGATCAGCCTGGTCGTTCGTAATAAAGGGCTGGTTCTTCAGATGACCGGGAAAGCCCTGGACAGCGGTGTCAGCGGCGACAGGGTCTGGATCATGCTGAAGGGATCAAAAAGAATACGAGGCGTGGTAACGGGTAAGGGCATGGCGGAGGTGGATCTATGAAGAGATCGCTCCTGGTCCTGCCGGCAGTAGTACTCATCGGAGCCTTAATGACCCTGCACCCTGTATGGACCAAGAGCCTCTGGCAGGACAAGAACGTCTATTCAGCAGGGGAGAGCCTGAAGGTGGGGGATGTCATCATCGTTCACGTCAATGATATTTCCCAGATGAAGTTTTCCCTCTCCATCAACAGCGACAATTCCTTCAACATCGTATCCAATCCCGACGCGGGGCTGACGGGGTTTCTCCCCAAAGTGGGTTCTAATAAGAAGATGAACAGTACCGACAAGACGGAAATTGCCGGCAAGGGCACCATGAAGATATCCGTCGCTTCCAGTGTGATCAAGCGCATGGAGGACGGGAAACTGCAGGTGGGGGGGAGCCGGGAGTATTCCTTCAACGGTGTGGTTAACCGGTTCGTCGTTTCAGGTGTTGTGGATCCTGTTCTGCTGAAGGGGCGCTCCATCCAATCCAGCGATATCGCCGCCTTCCGCCTCGAGATCCGGGGGATCAAGGAGGGGGCCGGCATTGCCATCAAGCGGCCGAAATTGAAGGAGAAGGAGGCCGCCTCCCCGGCGCTGACGGAAGACGAGAAACAGAGAATCATAATAGACTATCTAGAAAAAATGCTTCGGGAGCTGACCAGATGATGTGTCTCTTCCTGAAATACAGGGCGGCGGTTCTGGCGGCTGTCTGTTCTCTCCTTGTGTCGTCTCTGCTGCAGGCCGAGGTGACTGTCAAGCTTCGGGACATGGTCTTCATCGACGGTTTCAAAGAAAACCAGGTGCTGGGATTCGGCCTCGTGGTGGGGCTTCAGGGGAGCGGTGATTCCAAGTCCCTCCTCACACAGTCGTCGCTCAAGAATCTGCTGAAAAATCTGGGTCTGGAAAGCAGCGAGGAGATAAAAACCAAAAACATCGCCGCGGTCCTGCTGACCGCCAAACTGCCCCCCTTTGCCCGGGTGGGTGATCGGGTGGATGTCTCCGTTTCCTCCATAGGAGACGCCAAATCCCTGGAGGGGGGCGTGCTGGTGCAGTCGCCGCTTAAGGGGGCCGACAGCCGCATCTATGTGGTGGCCCAGGGGCCATTGTCCCTCAATCTCTCCACCGTCAAGGGCGCGGGAAAGGGGATCAAGACGGTGGCGCAGATCGCCGGGGGCGGAATCGTGGAAAGAGGCGTTGAGCCGGAGTTTATCAGCAAGAACACCCTGAGCCTGGTGCTGAAGCACTGGGATTTTTCCGTGGCCAGCCAGATCATGAAGGCCGTTGCCGAGAAGTATCCTGAAGCGAAACCGGCGGTACAGATGAGCGGTAAAATCCTGGTTAACCTGCCCAAGGACGTTCCCCTGGCGGATTTCATCGCCGGGATAGAGGCGCTGGAGATTACGCCGGTCTACGAGGCCCGGGTTGTGGTGAACGAAAAGGACGGCACCATCGTGATGGGCGGCGAGGTGAAGATCTCCGAAGTGATGATCAGCAAAGAGGGTCTGACGGTCAAGATTGAGGGGGGCAAGGGGGGGGGCGTTTCCAAAGGGGAGGGGCATGCCGCGGTTCTCAAGGAAACGGCCAGCGTGAAGGACCTGGTGGACTCACTCAACTATATCGGCGCTTCGACACGGGACATCATCGCCATATTAAAGGCCCTGAAGGATGCCGGGGCGCTGCATGCGGAACTCATAATCAAATAGCGGGGATATGATGATAGGATTAGGCGACATCAACGACGTATTCGGAACCTACAAGGACACGGCCGTCCGGCGCGGACTGGAGAGCAGGGCGGAGAAGGCCGGCAGAGAGATCCCCGGCGGGAAGAAGTTTGCCGATGTCCTGGCTAAGGAGATGGACTCCGCCGAAGAATCACCCAAAACCAGGGCGGTGCAGCACAAAAAAGAGATGATGCGGAAAAAACTGAAAGAAACCTGTGTGGAGATGGAATCCCTCTTTGTGGGACGCATGCTCAAAGAGATGCGCAAAACCGTCCACAAGAACGAGCTCTTCCATGGGGGGTATGCCGAGGAGATCTTTGAGGACATGCTCTACGACGAATACGCCCTCAACCTCTCGAGGAATTCCCGTCTGGGTCTGGCGGATATGCTCTATAAGGAGCTTTCGCGGAAACTCTGAGGCAGTATCAGGACATGTGCGGAACCGATGTTCCGATAAAAAGGGAATAAATACCGGCGCCTGCCGGTATTTCCTGTATTAGAGATATCCCCCCGGCCCTGAAAAGCGGCGGTACTCCTCCCGAAGCGACGAAATCCCGGTAATGACGATAATGCGACCAGCCCGCAAGGAATTCCGCCATCCCGTGGAGGGCTCTCACGGCGCCTCCCCGGCGGGGGACATGATAATCCGTCACGATGATTTGCCGCGCGAGGGTGTTCATGCCCCGCAGAACATCAAGCCGCGCCCCGGGGGGGATTTCATGGAGGGCCA
>CALCJG010000178.1 GCA_937967705.1 uncultured Spirochaetia bacterium | reverse complement strand
AGATATCCACTCGTGACTGGAGTTCAGACGTGTGCTCTTCCGATCTTAAAATCCCTCCGCCTCCCGGGCAACGACGGCAAATTCCAGCAGTCTTTTCAGGGAGACTCCCCGGTACCTGAAGACCCCGTTGAACCGCCCGACACTGCTCACCTCGTTGAAACGAACGGAACTCTCCTGGAAGAGGCGCAGGTCGTCAAGGGAGAGATTGATCGGCCGCTTGACCAGCCCGTTGATGCTCACTGTGGATTCGGAAGCCCCTGCCCCGGCTACAGCTACCGCCGCCAGGACAAACATGATCAACCCGATGACCCCTTTCCTTTTCATACCCGCACCTCTGCTTGAAATCTGCCTTCCCCGACCGGGGAAGGTTTCGCCGGAATCCGGCCGTAGAAAACGATACGCCGATCCTGGAGGGACGGCACTCTCCTGTCAAACAGTAAAGAAGGGATGTCGGTGATTTGTCAGGCAGAGGTTACAACAGGCGGAGGGGAGATCAGTTTTTCCTCCGAATGACATGGATGGCCGAAGCCTTGAAAGAGGCGTATACCATGGAGCCGGGCTTCAGTCCAAGCTCCTCCCGGGCGTGACCGGTCACGAAGGAGACCAGGGGAAACCCGCAGTCGAGAACGACCTTCAGAACGGGGCCGGCCGGCGATATCCGCTCCACCCTGCCGCGAAACCGGTTGCGGACGCTGGCAACCCCTCCGGAGCGCCCGAGGGAAAGGACCACATTCTCAGGTCGTATGCAGAGCAAAACCCTCTCGCCGACCTGGGCCCGGCCCGCCGCCTCCAGGGTCTTATCTTCCACCGAGGTGAAAAAACCGCTCCGGTTGATGCGGCTCACGGTGCCCTCCAGTATCGTTTCCACCCCCACGAATCCCGCCGTAAACTCGTCCCGGGGATGGTTCATCACCCCCGTCACATCACCGCTCTGAACGATGCGTCCCTCACGGAAAACCGCCAGGGTGTCCGCCAGGGCCAGCGCCTCGTTTCGGTCGTGAGTGGCCATGACCGCCGCCGTGCCGCTGCGGCGGAAGATCCTCTCCAGATCGCCGATGAGTCCCTCCCGAACCGGCGCGTCGAGGGAGGCGAAGGGCTCGTCCAGGAAGATGATCTCCGGCCGGAGAGCAAAGGCCCGGGCCAGGCTCGCGCGCTGGGCCTCGCCCCCCGAGAGGGTCAGAGCCTGGCGGTTCTCCAGGCCGGCAATCCCGAACAGTTCCAGATACTCCCGGACCCTGTCTTTCAGCGCCGTTCCCCGCATCCCGCGGAACTTCAGTCCCGCCGCCACGTTTCCGAAGACCGTTGTGCGGAAGAGCAGGGGCTCCTGAAAGACCATGGCGATTCGGCGGCGGTAGTGGTCCCGCTCCCTCCTATCCCCCACCTCTCTGCCCTCGAAGGCCAGGTTCATCCTTTCCGGTTCGAGAAGGGCCGCCAGGACCTGAAGGAAGGTGGATTTCCCCGAGCCGTTCGGCCCTATCAGGGCCGTCACCTGGCCCCGGCCCAGGGAAAACTCCGACACCTTCAGGGTAAAGCCGGTCCCTCTGCTGAAGAGAAGGTTCCGGACAGACAGGAGCGGGAGATTTTCCGTCATCGGCTGGTCCTCTGCTGGATCTGGGTCAGGATGAGATTGACCAGAAAGGCCAGAAGCAGGAGTATGATCCCCAGGGCGATGGCCAGAGCGAAGTTTCCCTTGCCCGTTTCCATCACCGTGGCAGTGGTGAGCACCCGGGTGTACCCCTTGATGTTTCCCCCCACCATGATGGAGGCCCCGACCTCGGAAATGACTCCGCCGAATCCGGCCATCACCCCCGCCAGAAGGGGAAGGCGCGCCTCGCGGATGAGCATCCAGACCGTCTGAAGGCGGCTCGCTCCCAGGGCCCTGATCTGCAGGTGCAGCTTTTCGGGAAGGTTCTGCAGGGCCGCCATCGATATCCCCGTTACGATGGGCGTGGCGATGACAGTCTGCGCGATGATGATGGCGGCGGGGGTATACAGAATACCCAGGGCCCCGAAGGGCCCGTTGCGCCAGAGAAAGATGGTGACAAAAAGGCCTACCACCACCGGCGGCAGGCCCATGCCTGTGTTGATGAGGCTGGCCACGAGGGACTTGCCCCGGAAGTCCGTCAGGGCAATCGCGGTCCCGGCGGAGATCCCGAGGACCATACTCAGAAGCGTGGCGGTGAGGGATATGCGCAGGGAAAGCGCGGTTACGCCAAGAACCTCGGCGTCCAGTCTCCCCAGCAGGCGAATTGCCTCCCCGATGCCTTCGATGATGAGTTCCATGGCCGGTTACCTATTCCCGGTTCTCCTAACTTAACGCCCTATGCAGCCAGGGGCCAGATCACTTCAGAGCATCGGCATAAAAAAGGGGCGCGCCGTATTTCTCCTTTCCAAAATTCCCAATAACCCCCTGAGTCTCGGAGGATATCAGGAAAGCGGCAAAGGCGGCAGCCGCCTCGGCATGAACCCTGCTGTACTTTTGTGGATTCACCTGGATGACGTGATAGATATTCAGCAGGCTCTCATCCCCTTCCAGAAGCACGACAAGA
>CALCJG010000177.1 GCA_937967705.1 uncultured Spirochaetia bacterium | reverse complement strand
GTTTCCTCCTGGGGATGTACAGTATTAATACGGTAGAGAGGGGGTGATGATGAAAGGAAAAGGGGGGGTAGTTTCCGAGAAAACCTGTATAAAAGGGGTCAGAGCCTTTATAAGAACCTGGCTCTGACCCTAAAATGTCATCACAGAGCATAAGAGGGTGACTGAACGAAGGATTTGGAATTCGCTGTAGTTATCCAAGATTAACTTTTCTTTTCGAAATCTTTGCCATATCCCCTAATTGGGGTCAGAGCCTACCATATTAAAAGCATATTTTTGTTGAAATAATTATGTATTCTGAAATAAAATCAACCCTCAACAAAAGGAAAACACCGGGATATAACGACACGATTATTTATCCACCCGCATTGTAACAGGAGAACGGCATGGTTATACAGGAATTCGCATTAAAAATTAAAACCGAGATCCAGAAGGTTATCGTCGGACAGGATGACGTCATTGAACAGATAATCATCTCCTTCCTGGCTGGAGGTCATGTCATCCTCGAGGGAGTACCGGGTCTCGCGAAAACCATCCTTGCCAGGGCTTTTTCCCGGATAATAGGCATCGAGTTCAACCGAATTCAGTTCACTCCGGACCTGATGCCTTCCGACATCCTGGGAACCAACATCTTCAGCCTGGAAAAATCCAGGTTCATTTTTCGCAAGGGGCCAGTATTTACCAACATCCTTCTGGCGGATGAGATCAACCGCACCTCTCCCAAAACACAGGCTGCCCTTCTTGAGATCATGCAGGAAAAACAGGTAACCGTTGATGGAATCCGCTACGAGGTCCCTCTCCCCTTCATGGTTATTGCTACACAAAACCCCATCGAATTTGAGGGCACTTATCCCCTTCCTGAAGCGCAGTTGGACCGGTTTTTAATGAAAATACTGGTTACCTATCCCGACAGGGAGCAGGAGATTGAAGTACTCAAAAAATTTCGCGATGGGTTCAACTCCGACGACCTCGAAGAAATCAAGTTTCCTAAAATCAACATGAGTGCCTATGGCCAGTGCCGTAAAGAGTTTTCCCGCATCCGAGTGGAGGATAACATCGTTAATTACATCATGAACGTAGCCGAATCAACCCGCCGCCACAAAGCCCTGCTGCTGGGTATCAGCACACGGGCAGCCATATGCCTTTTAAACGCATCCAAATTCACGGCCGCCATGGACGGAAGGGACTATGTCATACCCGATGACGTACAGCGCATCGCCTACCCTGTCCTGCGGCACCGGATTATTCTTCAGGCGGATGCGGAAATCGAAGGGAGCCGGAATGACGATATTATCAAAGAAATCATAGAGAGCATCAAGGTTCCCCGCTGATGATTATCCCCCTCCCTAACTTTTTCTATATACTGTCTGCAGGCTTCATCCTGGCCGGAATTGGGTTCGTCCATGAGGACTTTCATCTGCTTCAGGTGCTGCTCTATCTGCTTCTGCTCATGCTCTGCGCCGCGGATCTGGCCACCACAAGCCGTAAAAGGGACCTGAACATCAGCCGGCAGCATGACAGTTACCTCTCCCTGGGTGCCGAGAACCTGGTCCGTATCCGTGTAGAGAACAGACGGGGCCTCGGGACCATTCTCATCATACGGGACGGTTACCCCGCCGATTTCGAGACCAAGGAGGACACCATAGAAATCTCCTGCGGTCCACGGTCCGTCAACATCACCTCATACCATATAAAGCCTTCCGACAAGGGAGAGTTCTCCTTCGAATTCCTGGACGTTCGGGCGTTGGGTCGTTTGCGGATTATGGCCCGGCAGTACCGTTTAAACATCAGGACGGACGTCCGAGTTTATCCCAATCTCATCGAACTGAAAAAATATCTGCGCATGGTTTCCCTGAACCGTATCGAGCAGATCGGTTATCGGAAGAGGGAACTGGGCGGCGAGAACGAATTCGACTTCCTCAGGGAATATCAGCCAGGGGACGATTACAAGCGGATCAACTGGAAATCCACCGCCAAGAAACGTTTTCCCATAACACAGGTTTATCAGCGGGAATACAACCGGAACATAGTGGTCCTGGTTGACAGCGGCCGCATGATGACGACCCTCTACGGGGGGCTTACCAAACTGGACTACGCAGTGGACGCCTCCCTGGTGCTGGCCGCCGCCTCTAAGACACGCAAGGACTATTTCGGGCTGTTGCTCTACTCAAACCGCATACTGAGCTTCATCAAGCCCGGCAAGGAGAACAAACTCTATTCGAACATCCTGCCCGTACTCTACAACGTCAAACCCGACTTTACAAAAACGGATTACCTTTCGGCCTACAGGTTTCTCAGGACCCGATTGAGGAAGAACTCGACGCTCTTCGTTTTTTCCGAGCTCTACAGCAAAATCGTCTCCGGCGATCTGGTCCGCTTCCTTCACCTGCTGTCGAAACACCATCATGTCAACTTTATAAGCTTTGAGGAGATCGAGGAGGAGCCGGACGGAAAGAATTACGGTGAGATCACCCGCTGGGTCATACAGCAGGACCAGGTCCTGGAAAAGGAGCTCATCATCAGAGATCTTTCGAAAAGGGGAATTCAGACCATCCGGGTCAACCCGGGAGACATCACGCAGAAGGTAGTGAACTCCTATCTTGCCTCGTAAGGAGATACCCTCTTGCGTAATAGAGCCCCAGCAGGGTCAAATTGACACCGGCGATGAGGAGACGGAAGGGGACCGGCAGCTTCATGGTGGTTATCAGGCCCTCTATTAAACCGGCCATGAGCAGCAACGCTATCACCCCCCAGAGAACTTTGAGAGCCGACACGGCATTCTCCTTCAAACGCTCCGTCCGCGGAATCCTGCCCGGATGAAGTACCGCCAGCCCCACATTCATCCCGGCGCCCCCGGCGATTACGATTGCCACCAGTTCAATGGAACCATGGACCATGATGATGGAGAAGAAATCGAGAAAATGTCCGTTCATGTAATAGATTGCCAGCAGGGCGCCCAGCATAAATCCGTTGCGGATCAGGACGTAGGCCGTACCCAGCCCCAGGGTTATCCCCAGCACGAAACAGTAGACCGACACCATGCTGTTGTTGAACCAGAGATATAGGGACAGGGCTGACCGCACCTCCTGGGGAATGTTGTCGAAGTTGCTGAATTTTTTCCTCAGCTCCAGGTCATTCATGGCCATCTCGAAAGACCGCTGATCCAGGAAAATCTCCCCCAGGTTGGTATTGTGCCGAACCATAAAAAAGGAGATACCGATGGAAGCGAGAAAGATCATGGCGCTCAGGAGGATGGGCACCGTAATACGATAGAGCACTTCAGGAAACTCCCGAGAAAAGAACCGAATCACCTTTCGCAGACGCATGCCTTCATACCGGTAGAAAACGGTATGGCATCTGCGGACCAGATGGTTGAGATAATCGGTCAGTTCGGTATCCGGAAAATGGGTCTGAGCATAGGAGAGGTCTTCCGTCACCTGTTGATAGAGCTGCCCCAGCTCGCGGATCTCGTTAAAGGATCTCCTTTTGCAAGCGATCAATTCCTCCAGCCTTTTCCAGGAATCCTGACGCCCGAAGATGAACTTTTTCTCTTTTTCCATAAAATCTGCTTGATGAATAGTCATCCCGGCCCTACTCTCAGCGGAATGTTCGTTTCCCCGCAGGAACCGGAATAATCGAAATAGTAGCGGCGTAGAGCCCTGAGGTCAATCAATTTATGAGCAAGGGAACCTTCCATTACCAGACATCGGAAAAGGTGAGGATCGAGTATGAGATCGCCACATTCCCTTTACGATGCGCCGCCTTCATCGTCGACATGGCCATAAGGGCGGCGGTGTTCATCCTCCTCTACTTCGTGATGATCTTCCTGGTCGTAGGCAGCGCCATGATGTCCACCGTCGTCAAGGGACGCGGGGGCGAGAGCGTTTCCATTCTGGTGTCCGTCATCATCTATCTCATCTTCATACTGGCGCTGCTCTCCTATCATCTCATCTTCGAACTGGCCTGGAAGGGGCAGACCCCCGGCAAGCGAATCCTCCGCCTTCGGGCCGTCCATGACAACGGCTCCTATATGAACTTCACCTCGGTGGTTCTGCGCAACCTCTTCCGCATCGTCGACATGCTCCCGGTGGGGTATCTGCTCGGCCTCATCGTGATGCTCATGAACGAGAAGCGCAAGCGCATCGGCGACTATGTTGCGGGAACCATCGTAATCCGGGAAGGCGAGGCCCCGCTGCCGGCCATCGGCGATGGAAAAACCCTGGGGTGTTTCCGAACGCTCAAAAAACCCCGCGAGCTCTTCTCCGAAGGGGCGCGCTCCCTTTTTGAGAACTATCTTAATGTCCGTTCGCGCCTGATGCCGGAGGCGCGCACCCGGATAGAGGCGGAACTGACAGCCCTGATCGAATTAAAAACCGGTGTCCAGAAACCTCCCGATGTATCCAGGGAGGATTTCATCATTTCCCTGTATCACCTGCTTTTGTAGTTCCTTTGGGCAGAAGTATCAGGGGGGGGTGATGATTCGCAGGCATCGCCCCTGCCTTGGATCGATGACAATTAGTATTGACAGGATCGCCCGCCTGCGTTTTCCTGAAACCCGGCCGGGCAGCGGATGGAAACCATGATCGATATAAGGAATTTGAAAAAACATTTCAACACGCGTAAAGGCGGCCTCCTGGAAAAACCGGGAGTGGTGCGTGCCGTGGATGACATAAGTTTCCGCATCCCCGAGGGGAAAACCCTGGGGATGGTGGGAGAAAGCGGCAGCGGCAAGACAACGGCCGCCCGCTCCATCCTCAGACTGATCGAGCCGGATTCAGGCAGTGTTGTCATCGACGGTACGGATGTACTCGCCCTGCAGGGAAAAGAGCTGCGGAGGTTCAGAAGAAACATGCAGATCGTTTTCCAGGACCCATACGGCTCGCTCAATCCCCGCATGACTGTCGGTAAAATCATTGCCGAGCCCCTGCTGATACACACCGGACTCGGCCGCAGCGAGATACGCGAGCGCCTGGCGGACCTGCTCAACCTTGTAGGGCTCCAACCCGACAGCGCCGACCGCTACCCCCATGAGTTCAGCGGCGGCCAGCGACAGAGAATTGGCATTGCCCGGGCCATCGCCCTAAATCCGAAATTCATCATCCTGGACGAGCCCGTTTCGGCATTGGACGTTTCCATTCAGGGACAAATTCTCAACCTCCTCAAGGACCTGCAGGACAAGCTGAAAATTACCTACCTCTTCGTTGCTCATGACCTTGCCGTCGTGGAGCATATGAGCGACGGCATTGTCGTGATGTACCTGGGCCGGATAGTTGAGGAGAACACGAAAGAGGGCCTCTACGCAAAACCTCTTCATCCCTACACCCAGAGCCTGATCAAATCCATACCCGAGAGCCGGCCCTCCAAACACGGTTTTTCCGTACTGCCCGGCGAAATCCCCTCCCCGGAAAATCCCCCTACCGGTTGCCATTTCCATCCCCGATGCCCTCATGCCATGGATATCTGCCGTGAAAGATACCCGGACATGAAAACTGCAGACCAGGCCAGGGTGGCATGTCATCTCTTCTGAGATATCTCGTCTTCTGCCTCCTCTCCTTCAGCACCATCCTCTACGCCCATAGTCTCCCTTATGACAAGGATGAGGAGATGCTCAAATACAAGCTGTACAAGATCCCCCGCCTGAAACCCGAACAAACCCCCACAGAATTCTTTTACGCAAAAGGGGAGAGAATCTACTGCACGGGAAAAAGCCCTGCCGCGATTCAAAACAACAAGGCGGCGGATTTCATGGAGATCGGGGAATACGAGGTCGCCAAGAATCTCCTCACAAAGGCCATGAAACATGCCCCTATCTTCTACCCCTACCTCTTCAACAAAGGGGTCTGCTGCACGCATCTCAATGAACTGCGGGAGGCTCTCGTTTACCTCAACAAAGCCAGGGATATCCTCCCCACCTTTCCTGGCATATACATTCAGATAGGGTTCGTATATCAGGCCGACGGAAAAGACCAACTGGCGCTGGACAGTTTCCGCATGGCCCTCCGGGTCAATCCCAAGGAGCTGGAAGCCTTTATACTGATCGGGGATATCTATTACATCCGCAACCAGTACAAGATCGCGGAACGTTATTACGGGGCCACCCTGAAAATCGATCCGCGCTATCCCAACGGCATAATCGGGCTGGCGAAGATACATTATGCCAACCGTAAATACCTCAAGGCCATAAACCTTCTGAAAACCGTTGACCTGCGGAGGGATTACGACAAATCCCTGCATTATTATTTTGCTGAATGCTCGTTTAAAACCCAGGATTACCAGAGTGCTTACGACCAGTATACAACCCTTCTCCAGTTCAAGGGGGATAAATTTTTCATCACCCATTCCACAGGGCTGATCCAACACAAAAGGAAGCTGGCGGGCAAGTTCATCGGGCGATAGCGATCAAAATTATACCCCCATCCTTTATTATCCTTGACGAAAACTGGTGCGGATAATAGCCTTTTACCGGAGTTTGGAACTGCAATCTATAGGGGGATACTCAGGTATTAAATAAAGGATTGAGATGATCTACATCCGAATTTTAGCTTTCATCATCTTCTTTTTCCTCTCCCTGGGGATTCTCATCGTTCTGAAAAAGCTCCAGGTGCCCTCCCGTATCAGGAAGGCGGAAGAGTTGCTCAATAGCGGAGACCTGCTGAAGGCCAGCGAGATCGTCAAGATCGTGCTGGAGAAGAAGAAGGATTTCGTCCCCGCCCGTTATCTGAGAGCCCAGATCCTGACTCAGCAGTCCCAGTATCTCCTGGCCATCGCCGAGTTGAACACAATTCTCACTTTGCCGGAATTTCAAAAACACGTAAACGAAGTGGACATACACTACCGGCTCGCGGAACTCTACAGCCTCACCCAGCAATGGCAGAAAGAGATCGAGGAGTATAAAATCATCCTCACCTTCAATCCGGAGGACATTCACGCCAATCACCGGGTGGGACACGCCCTTTACAATAAAAAACGCTACAAGGAAGCCCGGGATTATCTTGCCAAGGCCTATGAAAGCGATCCTACCAAGACGGACTCTCTCCTCCCCCTGGGAATATCCTGCTTTAACCTCAACGAATTTGACAAAGCAGAATACTATCTCCTTCGGGCCATGGAAAATTCCCCGACCAACATGGAGGCCCCGTACTTTCTGGGGACCATCTTCAAAGGGAAAAAGGACTTTGAAAATGCCATTCGGATGCTCGAAACCTCCAAGAAGGAGAGCAAGTATTATCTCATGAGTCTCTTCAAGCTCGGCGAGATCTATTTTGAGAACGATCACCACGACAAGGCCATCTCCATACTGGAGGAGGGGATAGGAAGGCTCAAGGGGGATGATGACGATGCCCTGGCCTACCGCTATCTGCTGGCGGAATGCTATGAGCTGGAGAACAAGATCAAGGAGGCTATGTATCACTGGGAGCAGATCGCCCGGAAAAATCCCAATTACCGCAGCACCCGCCTGAAGATAGAGGATTATTCCAATATCCTCAACAACGAGAACCTGAAAATGGTTTTTACCTCCTCCCTGGAAGACCTTCAGCCCATGATCGTGGAGCTAATATCCGGGCTGAACTACAACATCGTCTCCCGAAAGGAGATCACACACAACGAATACGAATACAAGGCCTTTAACATAAAGCGCATCAACGAGCCCCCCATCCTGGTCCACTTCGTCCGTACAACCCGGGAAATAACGGAGGGCCAGCTCAATGACTTTCAGAAGAGGATCAACCTGGAAAAGTGCAAGAGCGGTATATTCATCACAACCTCCAAATACAGCACCAAAGCCAAGGCGGCGGCATCAACAAAGTCCATCGAGCTCTATGATGCAGGATACATCAGCAAAGCCATGGAAAAAATACGCGCGAAGGTCCAGAAGAAATGATACGAAAACCCGTCAGCCTGATCCTTATACTCTTT
>CALCJG010000176.1 GCA_937967705.1 uncultured Spirochaetia bacterium | reverse complement strand
CAATGGAGGCATTGAGGGCCAGGAGGTTGATCCGCTCGAAAAAATCCTCAATGATGCCTACAACAGAGAGTATCTGGCTGGAATTATCCGAGATGGTGGTATTGATTTCGTCCAGCAGGGCGGATTCCCTGCCTCCGTTTTCTGCGAGTCCTGTTATATGAACAAATCGCTCGGAGAGTTCCTGCCCGTAACGCTCCAGGTTCTCTATGGACAGTCCTAGCTGGCGGTTCCTATCGATAAGCCGGTCCATGGAGGTTTTCTGGTCTTTGGATTGCGAAGAGGCATTGGTGGCATTGGCGGAGATTTCCTCGATGGTGGAACTGACTTCCTCGATGGCAGCTGCCTGGTTCTGGGCACTCTCGCTCAAACCATCAGCGGATTGGAAGGTATGGAGGACGGAATCGGACATCTTCCTGGCTACATCCCCGATGGTTTCGAGCAGAGACTTGATCAGCATATATTGCTCCCGGTTCTTTTCAGACTCTTCCCTGCTTTTAGCAACAGCATGATTGAGAAAACGGGCTGTAAAGAAACAGATGACGAAGATGAGTATGGCCGCCATCCCGGAATCGATGTTGGCCGTTTTTATCGCAGAGATTTCCCGGGGTGTAAGAACGGTGGAATGAGTATGGAGGTAAATATGAATCCCGTTGGAAATGACATACGCGGCGGTTATAAGGGATGAAATGAGTGTCGTGGAGTAAAGTACCGCAAAGACTATGATGATGAGTATCATGAAACTGAAAGAGGCAACGGCGTCCAGCGGGTCACGGTAGAAATAGATAAATGTATCGGCCAGGTAGGCTGAAACGGCGATAAGGGATGCGGCAACGGAGTGCTTAACCCGATAGATTAGCAGGAAACTGATGAGATTAATGGTAAGGAAAGGGGATACTATTATAATGGTACCCAGAAAACGCTCAAATCCCACGGTTAAAAAGAAAAAAGGCAGGATGAGAAGAGTCAGGGAGTATATCAGCAATGTGTTGAAGAGGAATCGGGATTTATTGTAATTGAGAGTATCGGATCTGTCATATCGCCGGAGGGCGGTGTCAGCAAGGGTGGAAAAGGGATTGCCCATTGAAACCTCGTTAATATTTCAGACTGTCAGTGTCCCTGATTTAATTTACTATTATTGCACAGCAGTAAATATTTGTCAATCATGTAGTCGTGAGCGACACTGTTTGATCAACTCATGCTGGATTTAATGCAACCCGCCGGTTTCTTTTGTCAGTCCATTTCTTCCTGAAAAAAGGCTTGCCATGCGATAGAGTTCATTAGATGAGGAGGCGGGGGTAGGACTATGCGATATGAAGGCAACATCTTCCGGCCGTTCAGCGAGGCCAACAGCTATCTGCTGCAGTGCACCATCGGGTGTTCCCATAACCGCTGTACCTTTTGCGGCATGTACAAGGACAAGAAGTATCGAGTGCGCCCGATCGATGAGATCCGGGAGGACATTAGGATGGCTAGGGAGCATTTCCGGGACCTGGAAAAGATCTTCCTCTGCGATGGGGATGCCATCGAGATGCCAACGGAGACCCTCCTGGAAATCCTCTCCCTGCTGAAGGAGGCCTTTCCGTCTCTACGGCATGTGGGGACCTATGTGGGCCCCCGCAGCACCCTCAATAAGCCTCCGGAGGACCTGGCCCGTCTCACCGCCGCTGGATTGCGCAAGGCCTACCTGGGAGTGGAAACCGGGGATGACAGGCTGCTCAAGGAAGTGCGCAAGGGCGTGACGGCCGTGGAGATGCAGCAGGCGGGACGGCGCCTCATCGAAGCGGGTTTCAACCTCTCAGCCATGGTGCTGCTGGGGCTGGCCGGCCGGGGGGAACGGTCCCGGGAGCATGCCCTGGCCACGGCCGGCCTCTGTAACGCCATGAAGCCGGCGTATCTGGCGGCCCTGACAGTTACCCCTGTTCCCGGAACCCCGTTGTATAACAGTCTGGAAAAAGGGGAGTTCGAGCTGCCGGATGCCTTTGAAACTCTGGAGGAGATGAGGATTCTGCTGGAAAACCTGGATGTGGACGGGTTGAAATTCGTAGGGACCCATGCCTCGAACTATCTCCCCATAACGGGGAAATTTCCTGAAGAACAGGAACGCATGCTGGAGACCATCGACCATGTCCTCGGTTCCAGGGACCGGCGTTATCTCCGCAGCGAGGGGATGCGGGGGCTTTAGACCAGGGCCTGGGGGTCAGAGGCTGCGGTAGATTTTCAGGTTGGAAAAGGAGGCATAGGTTTTGTTGGTGCGGAAGGAGATGAAGTCCCCCCGCCGCAGAGGGGAGGGATCCGTCCAGCGGCCGATTTCTTTATTGTCCTGTTCGATGATGATGAGACCCGTCTCGGAGTTATAGCGGACACGGTTTTTATAGAGTTTCCCCTTTTCCGTGAGGCCGGGGAAGCGGCGCACCTCCCGGAGATGGTTGACCATCGTTTTATAGATTACGAAGCCGTTTTTAAACTGCCAGACCAGGTAGGAATTGCCCCGTTCTGATAGATAGCCGTTGCTCGAGAAGAAATGGAGTCCCGCATCCAGGATTCCGTCGTGCATGACGACCTCCCATTCGAAATCCAGATTTCTGGACTGAAAGATCTTGAAGTAGCAGTTTGAGTTCCCGTAGGCCGTGTTGTACTGTGTAAGCCTGTTGCCGGTGATCTTCCATTCCCCCTCCAGGAAGGTCCATCCCAGGTTTTCTGAGAAATCGTCCTGGTGTATCAGGGGAAGGGACTGTGAATTCAGACGGTATTGGACAAGAGGGAGGCAGAGAAAAAATGAAATCAAAATGAAAGCGGTAATTCCTTTATTACCTTGCTGGTTCGCGGTTTTCATCAAATCGGCCCTCCTAATGCCCCCAATCGGAAACCCCGCGGCGCCAAGCGGGATTTCCCTCCCTGAAGTATGATTATGTCTTTACAAAGAAGTTGAAAAATAGTACCTGACGGTACTGCAGAGGTCAATAATTTTTCTGTCGTCAGACCCTTATAAGAATATGGGGGCGAAGGATAAGGGAGATGGTATGGGAGCTGAGATACAGGAGGTCGTTCCGGGGGTTTTCCTCATAACGGAGAAGGGATCTTTCGGCGTCATGAGGCCTCCGGTCAACATTTACGTGATCCCTGGCCCTGACGGCCTGGTCTTCGATGCGGGTTATGGGAATCTCAGATCCCTGCGGCAGTTCGAACGGGGATTCCGGGAGATCGAAGGGTACTGCACCCAAAAGGGGCTTCCTTTTTGTGTTCGGCGGATCATTCCCAGCCACGCTCATCCCGATCACTTCGCGGGCCTGAAAAAGCTGCGGAAGCGGTTGGGCTTTAAGGTGCTCCTGGCACCGAAGACCGCGGCGGTCATTGCAAATCGACAAGCCTACCGCAGGGTTTACAACCATGATTATTTCGGCCGTGGGGCCGATGGGTATCCTCTCGTAAAAAGGCTTTTCTGGGGGACAGTGCA
>CALCJG010000175.1 GCA_937967705.1 uncultured Spirochaetia bacterium | reverse complement strand
GGGATTCGAACCCCCGGTAGCTTGCGCTACACACGGTTTCCAACCGTGCTCCTTCGGCCTCTCAGACACTTCTCCATGGCGGTTTAACGCGAAATCACAGTTAAAACACCCGATCCCCTTTGTCAATAAACAAACCGTCAAAAAAGATCGAATTTTCGGAGAGAGGGGGATTCGAACCCCCGGAGGGGAAACCCCTCAACGGTTTTCGAGACCGCCCCATTCAACCGCTCTGGCATCTCTCCCTTAAGACAATCTACGACGAGGTGCTTATTAGTTCAACCTCTTTTCGATGTCCGCCAGTGTATCTTTGGCATCCAGACAGGGAACGGCAAAGAAGTTGCCCCCCCGGGAATAATAATCGATCAGGGGGAAAGTCTTTTCCTTGTACGTTTCCAGCCGGTGGCGGATAACAGCCTCGGTCTCATCATCCCGCTGGATTATGGGACTACCGCAGAGATCACAGAGCCCCTCCTTCTTCGGCGGCTTGGTGTAGATGTTGTAGATGGCCTGACAAGAGGGATTGTTGCAGGTTCGGCGGCTCGTGAGACGGCGGATGAGCACGTCTTCCGGGGCCTCCAGCGACACCACCGCATCCAGCCGTATATTCATCTTCTCAAGAAGGGCCGCCAGGGCATCCGCCTGTCCTATGGTGCGGGGAAAACCGTCCAGGATGAAGCCTCCCTCGCAATCCGGTTCCTTGAGGCGGTTGTTGATGCACTGAAGGATGATCTCGTCCGGGACCAGCTCCCCCTTCTGCATGTATTCCGCGGCGGCCTTTCCCACATCGGAGGCCTTCTTGACCTCACCCCGCAGGATGTCCCCGGTGGATATCTGCGGTATGCCGTATTTCTCCGTCAGCAGAGCCGAAACAGTGCCCTTGCCGGCCCCGGGCGCTCCCAGAAGTATCAGTCTCATGGTTTATCACCCCCCTTTTGATAACGACGCGTATCCATTTAAGCCCAGACTCTCATCTTCACCTGGTCGGCCACAATCTCCTTGGAGGGATAGATATCCTCGACAATCTCCTCCGGGCGAAACCAGAGTTTGATCTCCTTTTCGGCATCCTCGGTGCTGGAGGAGGCGTGGACCACGTTTTCGAAAACCCCCGAGGTGGTGATGCGGCCGTAGGCACCCCGGATAGAAACGGGATTGGCCAGTTCGGGATTGGTATCCCCCACGATATCGCGGATCTTCTTGATGGCGTCATCCCCCTGATAGACGAAGGCCACCACGCGGTGGGTCTTGTGAATATCCCCCATGATGTATTCGATTAGCTCGTTGAAAAAGGGTTTCCCCTTGAGATGCTCATAATGGCTTTCCGCCAGATCGCGGTTGACCCGGACCACCTTGGACCCGATGATGACCAGCTTCCCCTCGGACAGCCGTGATAGAATGTTTCCGGTCAGTGATTTGATGAGTCCGTCCGGTTTGATCAGTATTAAGGTCTGCTCCATTGCCATGTTTCTTACTCCCCTTTAAAATAGGAAACCCCACTGGCGTCGTTCCCGCCGTGAGGCTTGTTTTGCCCCGGATCTTCGATCAGCCGGGAGATGGCAAGAAAGACTCAATATCGGGAATTAATCAAGACTTTTTTTACGCGCCGCGGCCTTGCGCAGGCGGTCCATGATAGCCCTTCCCAGCCCGGTTTCCGGCACCTCTTCGGCATAGATGATATCAAGACCCGCCTCATCGAGGCTGTGTAGCGCCTCAAAAAAGCGGGAAGCGGCCTCCGGGAGGCTCCCGGAGGGGGACAGGACCTCTGTTTGGAGGAAATGGACAGAGGGCGCTGACACCCGGAAGGTTAACAGACCGGCTCTGACCCCCGATAGACTTTCCGATGAGACATCTCCGGCGCTCCCGATGATGCGAATCGGCGTGTGGGGGGAGTAGTGATAGGGCAGTTCCCCGGGAACCTCCGGCAGGCTCTGACCCCCGGTTTTTTGGCGCAGAGGACCGACTACTGTTTCGATTTCCTCTGCGGAAAGGCCCCCGTATCTGAGGATACAGGGCTCTGACCCCAGGAGTTTAACAATGGTGGATTCCACTCCTACACGGCATCGGCCCCCATCCAGGATCATATCCACCCGGTCTCCCAGTTGTTTGGCCACATGGGCGGCCGTTGTGGGGCTGATATATCCGAACGGATTGGCGCTGGGCGCGGCAACGGGCCGACCCGCCTGTCGTATCAGTTCCCGCGCCACCTCATGGTCCGGCATGCGCAGGGCTGCCGTGGGAAGGCCCGCCGTGACAATGTCCGGCACCGTTTCCTTTTTAGGCAGCACCAGGGTCAGGGGGCCTGGCCAGAAGGCGTGTGCCAGTTTCCGCGCGGACTCATCGAAGGAATGGACTATATCGGAGGCCATTTCCTCCTCCGCGATGTGAACGATGAGCGGATCAAAAGAGGGCCGGTTCTTTGCCTCGAAGATACGGGCTACCGCCAGGGCGTTGGTGGCATCCGCCCCCAGGCCGTATACGGTTTCCGTAGGGAACGCCACGATCCCCCCCTCCCGGATGAGGGAGGCAGCCCTCTGTATGTTTTCCGGTGTCGCCGGATATATATTCATCGCCTTTCTGATTTCCTCAATTTATGAGATCCTGGTCTCATCTGGCCACAGCTTTATGCAGCAAGTCTGTGCATCCCGAACCGGTCCATTCCTTTTCGGAACCCTGCCGCGAATCCCTGTTAACGGTTCTCCCTATTACGGGGATAGATACGATATTTACGAATCATCAAATCCGGGAGATAAGAGGATTTCGCCAGACGCAGTTCCCGTTTCCCCAGGTCCTGCTCAAAGTTGATATAACGGATTGTCTCTGGCAGCACCCTGGCACAGCTGTTGTACATAAACTGATAGAGTCCCTTGAAGCGCTTATCCCCCTTGGCAAAGTGAAGGGCAAACATGTCCTCGCGGATACCCTCCCCCAGCATAAACCCGGCCGGCTCCCCCTCAACATAGTAGATGGCGCCGCAAAGGGACAGTTCCTCATAGAGTTCCAGCGCCTCACGGCAGGCGGCGTAATCCGTCTTCTCGGGGGGGTCTGCCATCCCCTCCTGCCATTTATCCAAGATGCGCCTGGCATCTTCCGTCCTCTCGCGGGTCAGCGGATACTTTTCATAACTGTACTGGTCCAGAAACTGTCTCAGGAGATTCCGCTTCCCGTGAAGCTTTTTCCCCTTGTAGGTGGACATCTTCTCGACAGTGAAGACATAATCGCTGTCTGATTCGTGATAGAGATGCTCATACTCCGAGTCTGGAAAAAAGTCCAGCCATTCCTCAGGAACGGGAAACATCATTCCGTATTCCTCAACCATCTCCCGTATCAGACCGGGATCCATCTCCTTCACGGGACGCGTCACCATCAGGTACGGAATCCCCTCATAAGTCTTCCCGCTTATAAAAACATCCTCTCCCCTATGAATCCTGTAATCGTGAACATGACGGAAGAGATAGAGATTGGCAAAGCTGAAATCCGATACCCCCGTGTGAATATTATTCAGACGCTCCTGGAGCAGTTCCCTGTGACTCAGACCGATTCCTTCCGTCATCATCAATACACATTTCCTCGATTTATGGATATCCCTATTTCCCTGGAGAGATAAAACGCTTGATACAAAACGTACATCTCTAGGGTAACCATAGCTCATCTCCCCGCTTTGTAAAGGAAATAATTCATCCGATTCGGGGGGGGGGGGAATAATCCCCGCCAGGAGCCCTCCGGCATAATTAATGGGAAAAATAAAACAATTCCGGGAAATCGTTGACAAAACTTCTTACCGGCGCGAATACGGTCCCTATCGAGGCTCAAAAAGGGCCCGGGACCGGGACCATGATGCTCTGCATCTTCGGGGGGGTGCCCACCCGCAGGATATAAGAATGAGGTTTGCTTATGCGGTACAGAAAAACCCTGACATTCTGCCTTGCCGGTTTTCTGCTCATCACCGGCTGCGAGAAAAAATCCCTCCACAAAACCGGGCGCTCCCTTATGGGCACCCTCGTTCACATCACCATTATCTCCGCAGACGAAAGGAGGGCCTATAAAGCGTCAGAAGCGGCGTATGCGGAGATAGCCCGCATCGAGGCGCTCATGAGCCCCTACAAGAGAAACAGCGACATACACAAAATCAACAATCCCGCCTCAGAAAGGATTGAGATTACCCCCGAGACCTTTGCCCTCATACAGAGATCCCTGGACATCTCCTCCCGGACCGACGGAGCCTTTGACATCACCTTTGCCTCCCTGTCCCATCTGTGGAGATTCAGCGATAAGGTTTTTACTCCCCCCGACGATCGGCAGGTGCGGAAATGCCTGCCCCTGGTCAACTACCGGAACATCAGACTGAACACCGATGATAAAAGCCTGACCCTTTTAAGGAAAAACGTACGACTGGGCCTGGGGGGTATAGCCAAGGGTTATGCCCTGCGGAAAGCCATGGAGATTCTGAAAAAGAGGGGCATCACGGACGCCATTGTGGAGGCGGGAGGGGACCTGCAGGTGTTAGGCAGCCGCGGCGAGGTTCCCTGGTCCGTGGGGCTGGCCCATCCGAGAAGAAAGGCCATCCTGGCCCTCATCTCCATGACAGCCGGGGAATCCGTGGCCACCAGCGGAGACTACGAGCGCTTCGCCCTTTACAAAGGGAAACGCTATCATCACATAATCAATCCCAGAACAGGCTACCCCGCCCGGGGTCTGATCTCCGTCTCGGTACTGACCGCCGACCCGGTGGAGGCCGATGCCTACGCCACGGCCCTCTTCGTCATGGGAAAGGATAAGGCCGTTCATCTTCTTCAGAGGAATCCAAGGCTGAAGGCCGTCCTCATAGACAGGGATCTCAAGGTTTACGCTTCCCGGGAATTGATGCAGCGCTTCACCCCGACCGACGGGGTCGAAGTGGAGTGGTTTTAGATCCCGAAATAGACCAGATTGCATCCCTCGCCGGCGGTACGGAAATCCTCCCATATCAGAACGGCGGCCGTTCCCGCCCCGTAGGGCATGATCTGTATGTTGCCCACGGACTCGTTGTAGTTGTTGAGGATGAGGGCAACCCCGTCATCATCCGCAGAGGTTGTATCCGCATACCAACCAGCGACAACGGCGCCGCTGGCGGGATTGAGATGTATGCCGAAAATACCGTAGCCGGAAAAGGAGAGGAACCGGTTGTCCTCCCAGACCACAACCAGGTCCGTTCCATCATGATACAGCTTGGGTTTCTGCTGAATGCTGGCACCGGCGGGATTGGAGATGTACCCGGACCAGACCACACCCGTACCCCCGTCCACCCGGGCTCCCCAGATATCCGTTGAGATGGTGGTGGCCAGATAGACATCATCGCTGATGCTGTCGTAGATAACATCCAGATCGCCTCCGGTGATGGCAGCAGGATTGCCGACCGCTGTACCGCCGACAGTCCAGTTCAGAGCCCCCGCACTGCTGATCCTCTGTACATATAGATTCGCGCCTACTCCATAAACCACGATGACACCGCCGTTGGTATCGCTAATGACCTTGACGATGGTTTCACCGGTATGCGATGTATCGATCTGGGTGTTCCAGAGGGTGGTTCCCGCCCCGGTCAGCTTCCGGGCATATATATCCCCCCCGTTAAGATAGACGACAATAGCATTCCCCAGACCGTCGGAGAGGGCCACCGGGTTAGACCCGGCAAAACTGACGGCAGCCTGGTAGACCACCGTGTGATCATTGATACTGACGATGCTGCCCACAACATTTCCCCCGCTTCCCCAGACGAACAGGAGCCCCCTTTGCCGGAGTATGATGTAGCGGTCATTGGCGGTAAAGCTGATTGCCCAGGACAGCGTCAGGTTGGCATCGGCCACGTTCGTCACCATGGCATACTGCTGGGTGGTGACATTGTAGACGATGTCCCCGACGAAAATGGGCCCCGCCCCGGTACCCCAGCCCCCCACAGAATCCACAAGACTTCCGGAGGTGTTGCTGGTGGCATAACCCACATCCTTGATGTCCGTCAGGGAGGTGTTGGTGTTGCGGAAGCGCAGTATCCTATAGGCATCGTTGGTGGAGAAGATACCGGCACTCAAATCCATCGCATGGGGATGGATCGTGTAGGGAACCGTCCGAATGTTGGCGACGGCGGGATTGGTGTAATTGAAGACCAGATCCGAGGTCAGCAGGCCCAGGGTGGTAAAATCCGTATTATCATTGTCATAGAGGGGATTCCCAGGAGCGGTGTCCGCCGTTCCGGATACCGCCACATAATTGTATATGTAAAAGGTCGACCCGGCCGTAATATTAATGGACCAGTCCACCGTAACGCCATAGAAAGAAGTCACAGGATCCTGCTTGTGGGTCAGGCAATAGGAGTGATAGAGCTCGTAGTTTCCCGTACCCGCCGGGAAGATATCAGCGCCGTCGGCCCACTTAGCCGTGGAATCGACCAGGTGATCGAGGGTGTCCGCTGTGGCGTAACCCCGGCCCATGACGGCATACACCTTGTAATTTTCCGTGCCCAGCGGGAAAATATCGGCATCCAACGTCAACTGCTGGCCGGTCACCGCCGTTACCGTAGCGTAAGTGCCGCTGCCGGTTTCCTCCACCAGGTCCCCAACCTTGACCAGACCGTTTCCCGTGCCCCAGGCGGCCCCGGAATCGTTCAGGCAGAACGCGGTGGCGGAATCTGCCGTTCCTGAATCGATCTGATGCAGGATTTGATAGGGCTCGTTGCCGTTGGGGAAGGGGTCCGCGTTCAGGGTGAGATCCTGTGCCGCCACGGTAGTGATGTCGGCAACCGCCAGGCTGACGGGGTTGCGGGCCTTATCGCCCACCACCACGATGCCCGCCAGGGTCAGATCCGTACCGGTCACCCCGTTGTCCGCCACGACGGAGAAAAGCCCTGACAGCACGTTCCTCACCAGATCCCGGAAGTAGGTAACCCCCAGCCAGCTGGCGGCTCCGTTGATCAGATGATCCAGCCGGTCCGCCCCGGCGGTACCGCTGTCCACCTGATGGAGTATCTCATAGGATTCCGTGCCCACAGTAAAGATGTTGGCATCCAGTGTCAGGTCGGTGTCGGAAACGACTGTAACCAGGGCCTGTGTACCGGCGGTTAGATTGCGCACCACATCCCCCACGTTGACCACACCGCCCCAGGTTTTTGTCCCGTCGATCAGGTGGGTGGCCCGCAGGGCGTTGGCCGTCCCGGAGCTCAGGGGACGGAGGATCTGATAGGTGTCGGTTGTGTTGAGGAAAATATGGGCACTCAACGTCAGCATAGTGTTGCTCACAGCATTTACATCGGCCTCTGCTGAAGTGGTAACATTCCGCACTCTATCCCCCACAAAGACCGGCCCGGCCCCGATCCCCCAGGCCGCTCCGGAATCGTTCAATTCGGGCGACACCACTGAAGTGGGATTCCCGGTGGAACCAATTTGCCGGTAAAGAACATACCCCTCGTTGCCGTTGGGGAAATTATCAGCCCCCAGGGTCAGATCGGTATCGGTCACCGCGGTGATGCTGGCATAGACGCCGCTTCCGGTATTCTTGGCCAGGTCACCCACGGCAATCAGGCCCGTGCCGTCCCCCCAGGCTTTACCGCCGTCGATCAGATGACCTGACTTGTCCGCGCTGGCCGATCCGCTGCTGACGGGACGGTACAGGATGTAACTCTCGGTACCGTTGGGGAAGATATCCGCGCTCAGGGTGATATCCGTGTCGGTGACCGCCGTAATGTTGGCATAGGTTGTAGTGGCTGAGCGCCGGGCCCGGTCATTGATGAGAATCAAACCGGTTGTGCCGTTCCCCCAGGCTTTGGTCCCGTCTATCAGGTGATTCGTCTTATCCGCGCTGACGGCCCCGGAGTCGTAAGCGGTAAAGCTGTAAACGGCCGGCGCCCCGGTCAGTCGGCCGTAGGAACTGGTGCCGTAGGTGGATCCCACTCGGATGATGTCATCCGCCCCCACCCAGGCCGGGGGGGTGTACCCGTGGGGGAAAAAGACCAGCGTTCCCCCGCTGATTCGGTTGGTGCCGTTATGGATATAATGATCGTTGGCCACGCTGGAGAGGCTGCTGGCCCCGGTATCCCCTATCCAGTACTGGTCGGTGGCAGTGAT
>CALCJG010000174.1 GCA_937967705.1 uncultured Spirochaetia bacterium | reverse complement strand
CCAGGGGAAGCTTTCTCTCTTCCCAGGTCATTGAGCTCATCGAACGATACCCTCCTGCGGGTCTATCTCCAGCTTTCCCCCTTCCGTAAGGCCCTGTATCTGTGCCAGGCTGGCGTGCCGCGCCTTGAGAGGGAAGTATATCGAAAGGGCGGGGGATGAATCCCGCGGCGGATCACCCTTGTCCCCCGCAAGTGCACCCATAAGGGGGACTATCAGCGGGCGCGGCAGAAAGAGGGTGATGATACCCTCGGCAACATCCAGGGATGCTTCCAGGACAAGGAGAACCCCCATCTCCCCGTCGGGGCAAAGGGCGGCTTCCAGGGGGTTCGTATAGAGGGCCTTCATCCGGGATTGCAGGGTGAGGTCCGGTGCAAAGGAGCGGCAGAGGGCATCGGCTATCAGCGTTACGGGTTTTACGGCCTCCCGGGCCTCCCCGGGGGTAAAACCCGTATTGAGAGACAGGTCCCGGATGTCCCTGCCGGCCAGAACGTCGATCAGAGCATAGGCCAGGGTGGGCATCATCTCAACGGCCATAAGGCCCGGCAGAGGGTCTATCTGATGGACTGTGAAGAGGGCCGGGGAATTCAATGAAGCGATGTACTCCCCGTAGCTGATCTGATCAACGGTGATTGCCTCCCTCCGGAAGCTCATGCCCGCGGAGGGCCCGAGGGAGGCTTCCGCTTCCTCGCAGAGGGAGAGGGTGTACTGCCGCAACAGATCCCCGGTACGGGAGGACAGAAACATGGGCCGCCGGAGATCGTACATACGGCAGACATCGTCCCCTGCCGTGCCGACGGAGGGGTTCTCTCCCGCGCTGGAATCCTCCTCCCCTTCGGTTACGGCCAGCAGAAGGGCGTCAATGTCTTCCTGCGGCAGAATTTCGCTCATCGGGATGCCCCCTTGATGCCTTAGGTTTCCTTCCGGTTATGCAGCCCGCATTTACGGCTTCGAACTCATCCTCCCTGCAAGGGGATGCGTTATTCCTGACAGGGATGTTGCAGGCCTTTTGTCTTTTTCCGGGATGGGATTCGCGGGATCACCTTCCGATAATTCCCCGGGCATGCTGCCATCCCCGATGCGGATTCCTTTGAGATCCCCTGTATAGAATAGGGGAGATGTCCGGTAAAAGTCAATTGATTTCTAAATCTCCGCGTCCTCTTTCCTGCGAAAAATCCCCATCATGCCGGCTCATGGGGCGTATCCTGGATACAGGACGTATTGTTGAGTTATGATGAATAATATTTGAATTTGATGCCGTTGATCAGTATTATCCAGATATCAGAGAATTATTACATCATCGTATTCCAATAAAGATAAGAAGGGAGGAAATTTATGGCAGCCAGGGAAGACGTTTATCAAAAACTGCGGGATGAGATCAGCAAGATGCCCATCCCCATGCCCCCCGCGGAGAGCGGTGTGGAGCTCAATCTCCTGCGGCATCTCTTTACGCCGGAGGAGGCCGCCATCGCCCTCAACCTGAACATTCTTCCGGAAAACCTCGGCCGCATTCACCGGCGGGTCGCTAAGAGCGGGATCGCCATCACCCGGGAGGAACTGGAGAGTGTTCTGGACCACCTGGTGGATGTCGGGGCCATCCTGGGAGGCGGTCTTTTTGAGGCGAAGGGCAAGGGAAAGCTCTACAGCCTGAGCCAGATGGTAGTGGGGATGTTCGAATTTCAGGTGGACCGGCTGACCCCCGCCTACGTGAGGGACTTCAACCAGTACATGGATGAGCGGTTTCACATGGCGCTGCTCCCGGGCAAAACGGCGCAGATGCGCACGATCCCGGTCAGCACCGCCGTTACCCCGGAGATGCACATCGCCCGGTACGAGGACATCAAGGCCTACGTGCGTGGACTGAAGGACGATATCGCTGTGGCCAACTGCGTCTGCCGTCAGTCCACCGAGGTGAGCGGCGGAAAATGCGGGCACTCCGACATCATGGAGACCTGTCTCATGTTCAAGGATGCCGCCCGCTTCGCCCTCGGGAGGAAGAAGGGAAGGAGGCTCGACAACGCCGGGGCGCTGGAGATTCTGGACCGGGCGGAAAAGGCCGGCTTCATCCTTCAGCCGGAGAACGCCCGCAATCCCCAGTTCGTCTGCTGCTGTTGTACCGACTGCTGTCATGCCATCAAGGTTCTGAAGCGACATCCCCGCCCGTCGGAGCTCCTGATTTCCAATTACCGGGCCGTTATAGATCCGGTCAAATGCAAGGGGTGCAAAAAATGCCTGGACCGCTGCGCTATGGGGGCCATTTCCCTTATGGACAAAACAGCGGTGGTGGACCCCGACCGCTGCATCGGCTGCGGGGTCTGCGTGGCCTCCTGCGCCAACGGGGCCCATCGGCTGATACCCAAGGAGAAAAGGTATGTGCCCCCCCGCACTCATGACGCGATGTATCAGAAGATCCTGATGGAGCGTCTGGGTGTGATGAAGACATTGAAGGCCGTATCCCGGGTGGTTACGGGACGTAAGGCCTGAGCGTTTTCCTCTTCCCCTACCGGGGGGGGGAATTTGTTCCTGCCGAGGAACCGGGTTTGCAGGAGGGGTTTTTTGGCGAAAACCCCTCCTGCACCTCCCCGCGCCCTCCTCAGTCGCCGGAGGGGCTGG
>CALCJG010000173.1 GCA_937967705.1 uncultured Spirochaetia bacterium | reverse complement strand
CCACCGAGATCTACACTCTTTCCCTACACGACGCTCTTCCGATCTTTATCTATTTTAACGGTAATACTTTTCATGGTGCCGCACAAAAATGGACAGGAATGATGTCATTGTGGTGGGTGCACCAGGAAATTCAATCATTATTTTCCCTCCCGACCCGTTAAGTGAGTACCGAAACGTCGCTTTTCAGTTGACATAAGCCTTCCGGGAAGGGATAGTTCGGAGATGAAAAAAGGAGGTTTTACCATGAATATGCGAAAGGCCCTAATTCCCCTGCTCCTAATCCAGATCCTTTTGCCCGCCTGCGGGGAGCAAAAAAAGGACAAAGCGGCCCTTCTGGAAAGGCTGAACCTTCAGGAACGCTACAGTGAAGCCGTCGAGAGGGCTACCGAGTTTATGCGCTCAGACCCGGACGATGTGCGGCTCTTCTACTACCGGGGCTGGTCTCAACTCCTCCTGGGGAAGCAGGCGATGGCCGCCTCGGATTTTGAGCAGTGTCTGCGGATGGACCCGGAGTATTACGGCGGCTACAAGGGCATGGCGGAGATATTCCTCCAGCGCAAACTCTACGACATGGCCGCGCTCAATTACGACAGGGCCCTGAAACTGGCCCCCGGGAACGATCTGAAAGCCGCACTGACAGGAAACATGGGATACCTCCTCTATCTGCAGAAAAAACCCCGGGAGGCTGAAGAAGCCCTTCTCAGGGCCATCACCCTGAAAGACGATGCCGCCCTGCACTGGCGGCTGGGACATATATACTATCTGCAAAAGAAGAGGGACAAGGCCCTGCATGCCTGGAAGGAGGCCCTGAAGAGGCCCTTCAGGGAAAGAAAATTCCGGCACATCATCCTCTTCGATCTGGCCTACTATTACTACAAGGACAAGAAGGACATGAAGAAAGCTCTTCCGTACATGGAGGAGGCCCTGATGCTCTCCCCCAACGACAGGCTTTATCTGAGCCTGTACGGAAAGATTAGAGGCCGGGGAAAACGGAAGTAGTACTCATTCCCCTCCATAGCCGCCTTCGCCCTTCTGGGATGTGAGGGCCGAGAGGGGCACGTTCTTGGGGGTTCTCACCCTTATGGCCGCGCTTCCCGGGACCGGACATTTGTTTTCGCAGATCCCGCAGCCGATGCAGATATCCTCCACCACGTAGGGACGCTTGATCCGCACCGTCCGGTTCTTCCTGTCCAGCACCGTCTCCTCCCGGAAGCGTATGGACTTCGTCTGGGTGGGACACATCTCCTCGCAAACCAGGCATTCCCGGTTTTCCGACCAGGGGATGCAGAGATCATGAATAAAATAGGCTGTCCCGATCACCGTCGTCTCCCTGTCCGCCAGTTCGAGCCTCTTGAGGGCGCCGGTGGGACAGACCAGGGTGCAGAGATTGCAGTTCTTTTCACACCAGCCCAGCCGGGGGATCAGGCGCGGTGTAAAGAGCCCTTCCACACCCGCTTCCAAAAGCGCCGGGTGCAAACCGTTGGTGGGACAGGCCTTCATGCACTCGCCGCAGCGGATGCACCGGTCCAGGAAATCCTCTTCCCGCAGGGCGCCGGGGGGCCTGATGAGATGGGAGAAATCGGCGCGGTACTGGGCGTTGATTTTAAGAACCGGCACCAGCGCCGCGGAGGAGACGACCCCCGCCAGCAGCCTTTTCCGCGTCAGCCCTCCCGGTGAGGCCTCCGGCTCCGCCTTCTCATCCCCCTCCTCCCGGGGAACGGCCTGCTCTTTGGCGAAGGGATTGCCGAAGCCGAAGGAAATGGCGTCATAGGAGCAGGACTGCAGGCATTCGAAACACTTGATGCATTCCTCTTCCCGGGTGGCAAGGCCCTTCCCCTCGATGGCCCCCATGCGGCAGTCCCGCTGGCACTTCAGGCAATGGGTGCATTTTTCCACGGATACTTTCCTTCGAAAGAAGGAAAAACGCGAGGTCAGGGCCAGCACGGCCCCCAGGGGACAGAGCGACCGGCACCAGAAGCGCCGGGCCATCCGCGAAAGGAGGAGAAGAACAAGGAAAAAGAGCAGCACGGTGATATGACCGGAGAAGAGTATGGGATTGAGATCCAGCAACGACCCCTTCAGCAGGGAAAACAGGGGTTCCGACGCGTGGGATACCCCCGGGATATGCCCCAGGGCCTGAAATATACCTTTGAGAGAAAAATCCAGATAGGGATACACAACAAGACCGTAGCTGCGCACAACCAGTGAGAGGGGATCGATAAGCCCCGCCGCCTGAAATCCCGCCAGGGCGAGGATCAGGGACCCCGTGAGGACCAGGTACTTCCCGTACCGCAGATCCTTCTCTCCGCTTTTACCGAACTGCAGATGGTTCCCGCCGGTTTTTACGATCCTGTCGGTCCCGTCCAGGGTGATCCCCAGAGGGCAGATCCATCCGCAGAAGAAACGCCCCAAAACCAGAGTCAGGATCAGAACGATCAGGGCGGGATAAAAGACCGTCAGAGCTTCCCGGGTCGATAGAGAGGCCGTCAGTGCGAGATGAGGCGAGAGGCGCGGCACCAGGGCATAGGCACCCTCGTTCTCCACGGGAAAGCGAAGCGTCACGATGAAAAGGAGGAACGCCAGCCAGAGAGCCAGTTGAGCAAGGGCACGCAGTTGTGACCAGCGGGGGCTCTTCATACGGTTTTATGGGTAATACGCATCTTCTTCACATTGATCTCCCCCATCCCCTCGGCTCCCGCCAGCTTGATGTATCCGATGGAGCGGGGCTCCCTGCCGAAGAGCGTAGTCGTGTAAGCGTCCACGGTCACGGGATTTTTGCCGAAGATGATCGTCTTCATCACCTTCACATCATCCAGCGTCCCCCCGCTGGGACCGTGATCCGTAAGGATGCGGGTGGCATCCATGATCGTCAGGTCCGTCCGTATAGCCTTGGTAAAATCCACGATGTTCTCGTCCATGTTATGATGATAATCCCCCCGGTTGCCCCCCAGGACACCCATAAGATTCTTCATGGACAGGGTGAGCTGAGCCAGGCTGTGATGCTTGGCGATGGGGATATTTATGACGAAATCCGCCTTGATCATATCCTCATAGACGTAGAGGTATTTCTGCTTGAGGCCCTTCTTAACGGGAACCTTGCGGTAACGGCGGGAATCGATATATTCGATAGCGGCGCCGGCATTCTTGGCCGCCTTGCGGATCCCGCTGTTCACGTAACAGAGGCTCGCCTTGTTGCAAGTGCGGTCGAAGACCTGCACCCGGGCGCCCCTCTCCCGGCACATCCGGGCCACCGTCTCCACAATATACGGGTTGGTATTATGCGCTCTCTCCGGAGGCGAGTTCCAGCCTATATTGGGCTTGATGACCACTTTCATTCCTTTCTTGATGAACCGGTCGATGCCTCCCATGGCCTCGAAACCCTTTTTCACCATATTCTCAATGGTGCCCTTGGAAAGATCGGCCCCCCTGATGACCACAAGGGCGTCATTCCTTGCGGCAAAAAGCCGGGACAGAGGACTTATTCGGGGTAGAATAATCAGACCCGAGATCACCTGAAAGGCCTTTATGAAGAATTCTTTGCGGAACAGAGATTTCGTAAAATCCATAGGATCCCTCCCATTAAGGAATGTACTTCATCACCCCCTCACAGAAATCCTTTCCTGTCAGTTTCCTGTTGCAAACGTTCCGGGAGCAATTTTCTCAGGGAATGTTCTCATGTTTATTCAAGGGGTAAGCCCAGTATAACATGGTTCCCTATCTCTTTCAAACAAAAATCTCAGGGGTTTATGTGATATGATACCTGTTTCAGGTTTTTTCCTAATCCGGGAAAAAAGAACCGGGATAATCCTCAAGAAGATCAAAAAAACCTTGTCGGGCTTTCTTAACCATGGCATAAATATACAATATCTTCAAGGAAGGTCATGATGATACAAACAAAATCAGCCCCGTTTATGTCCACAGCCCTCCTGGGTATCATCCTCTCCATGACGGCATTCCCGATACTCCCGGAAGCCCGGGCCGACAGGGACGGCGAGATACGGATTTCCTACATCAGAACCCTCCCCTACGGTAACTTTTCAGATATGACCAAAAAGGAGCTGGCAAAAACGGGTTTCCATCCTGACAGGCAGATCTGTATTCTGGTTAAAATCCTCGCTTCCGTGAAACGCCGCTACTACAATTCTGCCTGTTATAACGTGAGCAGCAGTACGAACGATCCCTGCCAGGTAGGAACCAACATCATTTACGTTGTCAGCAAAAAGGATTACCCCATATTCCGAAGAGAAAAGTATATTGATATGCGGACCATATTCCTCTTCCGGCAGGCTGTTTACGGACAGTACATACCTCAGGGTATCTACCCGTTTTTGACGGATTATCAGGGCAAGTGAGGGGAAGAGGGATTGTGGCAATCCCGGCCAGCCCTCGGGTCAGCCGGGAGATATGTCCAACTATCAGGAATACTGCCTAAGACCCTGATCAATGCGGTACCGTGCTGTCCTCACGAGCTCATCCATGTTCTCTTCCGTATAACCCCTGATGTCGATGGGATCGTGGATGACGAGCCTGGCATAGCCGGGAAAGAGTTTCATCGATCTGGCCGGCAGGATATTCCGGGTCCCCACGATGGTCACGGGCAGTACCGTCAGACCCATGTCCATGGCAAACTTGAAGGCTCCCTTCTTAAACTCGATGAGCTGTCCGTCATCGCTCCTGGTCCCTTCGGGGAAGAACATTATGGAGGTTCCGCCCTTGATACGCTCCCTGGCTTCGTTGATGCTGGCCTTGGCCTTATCGGGATGGGACCGGTCGATGAATACATGCCCGATCCGGTAACAGCTGTAGCCCAGGAAAGGCACCTTCCTCAACTGAATTTTCATCACCCAGCGGAAATCCACAGGCATCCATCCGTAAATGACGAAGATATCGAACTGGCTCTGATGATTGGCCACAATGACATAGGACTGGCGTCGATCAATTTTCTCTTTACCGATGACATCCACGAACATTGGTGTCATGTAGCTGTTGAGCTTGGACCAAAGGACCCCCATGAGGGAGGCGATCCTGCCGCCGAAGACGATGGCCAGCACCGTTGCAGCGGTCCCCAGAGCCGTCGTGCTCACGACGAGGAAGGGGATATAGATTATCCACTTGTAAACCTGATAGAGCCCCAGAAGAAACTTGTTTTCCCGGAGAGGTCTGATCTCCTCAAGAGCCTTGACCCTCATCTCGGTGATGTACCTGGATACGAAATGAACCCGTGACTGAATACCGTCGAAGTTGATCATATCCCCTGCCTTTCACACGATATTAGACTGACCAGTCAGTCATATTATCCATCAATAAAATATACTTTCAGGGGAAAGTCAACCATATTATTCATTTTTTTAAGATCGGAAGAGCACACGTCTGAACTCCAGTCACGAGTGGATATCTC
>CALCJG010000172.1 GCA_937967705.1 uncultured Spirochaetia bacterium | reverse complement strand
CCCCGCTTCCTTCCTCGACTCTCCACCGTTCAGATGCCCCACGCTGGTGATGAAATCCACCTTTTCCGGGAACTTCTGCGGGCTCTGCAGGCCCACCAGAACCATGTTCTCCGTCAGCGAAGAGAGATCGTTGTTGCCCCCCGAACCCGTCAGGCGCGATTTGGGGTTGAGGAAATCATCGCCGATGATATGCGTGTTCACATTGCCGTACATGTCCACCTGGGCAAAGCCGAGAAAGGCGATGTCCACGTAGCCGTTATAGCTTTGGGCGAAGGAGTAGGCCATCTCCTGGATGACGGCGGACTTGCGCCAGGTGAAGGGATCCCCCACGGACCAGGGCATGTCGCCCTCGATGGGGTTTTGCCCCCCCGACTCGTAGACCAGGGTGATGTTGGGGGCGTGGGTCTTATGGGCCAGGATGGCGGAGACCATGGGGAGCCCCGTCCCCACGTAAACGACCTGATGATCCTTTATCTGCAGCGAAAGAACGTACGCGACCATTTCCAGAGGATTTGCGGGTTTTATTTCTGACATTGGAATTACCTCCCTTCAGTGTTTTAGGAAAATATCAATAGAATATTCCGGAATCGTTGCCCGGGGTATAGGCCTGATAGCTGAAATCGAAGCCCTCGTCTTCGTTGTCGTATTCGGCCACCTTGGTCATCTTCCGGGCCTTGGCCGCCCATTTGGCGCCCCCCAGTTTTTCCACGAAATCAAACTGGTCCTTGCAGTCGAGCACCCAGTACTGCATGAACTCCTTCAGGTTCTCGTCAGTCAGGGTCCCAAAGCGGAGGAATTTTTCCCACCACTGCCGCGACCAGTAATAGTGCCCCGGCATGTTGCCCGGCACGGCGCCGAAGGGGAGCTCCACCACCGCGTCCACGTACATGAAGGGGATCGAGACGCCCTTGTTGTTGTAGCGCATGTCTATCTCCGGGACGATCTCCTCCGCCGTGATGATGACCTTCCGGGAGGCCGCGGCCAGGGCGATATCGTTGACCGCGGGACCGTAGATCCGCGCATTACCGCTCTTATCCGCCGCATGAACGTGTATGACGGCCACGTCGGGATAGAGCGCCGGGATGAAGACCACCGGATCGGGATCATCCCGCATCGGGTTCTGCACCACCTTGACGTACGGATTGTAACGCACGATGTCGGAACCCAGGATCTGTTTGCTGAAGACGCCAGGGCATCCCAGCTGCGCGGCCTTGAACCCCTGGGCCATGGAACCGTGGCTCCACTCGGAGAGAATCTTCACCTTGCCCGCCTTCAGCTGCCGGGAATAGTTGCGGTCCGTACCCCGCATCTCCGCCCCTACGTAAGAGTTGTGGGAGTAGCGGCAGACGCCGTAGTTGATCATGTAGCTCTGATTGGTGTTGGGAGACCCGATGAAGTGGAGGTCCTTCTTCCCCTGCCGGATCATCTCGAAGTAGGCCTGATGAGCCGTGCGGACATAGGCAAAGCCGGCATCCGTGGAGATGTCTCCGTCCCTGACGAATTCTGCGATGGCCTCCTTGAGGGAGAGGCGCTTGTCCCGTTTGGAGTGATCTTTTTTGAGGTGAGCTTCCCGTGCGGATTCGAAATCAACCAGTCTGTCGAGGATAGAGGTGTCCTCTATCTTCAGGTTCTTCAGTGCTTCCTGATTATACGCATACTTGCCCATGTCCAACCCCCGTATCAACGTAGTGATTGGCTCTCCGAGCGTTCTCAGAGGCCTGCGGCCCCTCTATTCTTTTGCGTATACCCCAATTTCTATATATATGCCATTAATCATACACCCTCCTGTTCCATCCATCCAAAAAAGTATTCATTTTATATTTTTTTGTAATCCCCTCTGTCCAGCTGCCATACCGCTTAACTGCATGCCTGATTTTTCATGAAAAAATCCTTGAAAATATGATGATATTGTAAATATTTGCCCAAACTCATCAAATTTCAGGAGGATGATATATAATGAGAAGATTTAAGGTATTAGCGGCAGTCCTCATCGCTGCCTGCATGGTCGCTCCCGCCTTTGCTCAGGATGCAGGAGTTGCCAAACTTTCATACGGTCCCGACAAGTGGATCGACGTGCATTTTCTGCTTCAGGCACAGGCCTACAGCGCCAAGACCTGGGGAGCCGACAGCACTGCTGTACCGAAAACCGGTACGACAGGAAACTATGTAAACTCCGAATCCGAATCCGAAAAGGACGCCAACTGGTCCAAGAAGTTGAAGATCCGCCGGGCCCGCCTCATGGTCAACGCCCAGGTGGCCAAGGACGTGACCTTCTTCTGGGAATCCGACGACTTTAACAGGGGCGGAGACAACGAAGGGGCCGCCACGGGCGCCAAAGAGGGCACCGACAAGGTGGGCATGTTCACCCAGGACGCCTACATCAACTACAAGGTGGCCAGTGAGCTGCAGATCGCGGCCGGTATGATCCTGCTGCCCTTCATGCATCACAACCGCCAGTCCGCCGTTTCCCTTCTGGGGGTGGATTACAACCTGACAGCCGTTAACATCAAGCCCTCCAACGTATGGCGCGACACCGGTATCGAGTTCCGCGGCCTTCTCTTCAACGGTCTTATCGACTACCGCGGCGGCGTCTTCCAGGGCGTAAACAAGCAGGTGGACAAGGGCGATCAGGTTGGCAAGAAGGACGACATCAATCCCGACGACAACCCCCGCTACACCGGGCGCCTTCAGATCAACCTTATGGACGCCGAGGACGGCTTCTTCTACAGCGGCAACTATCTGGGTAAAAAGAAGATCGTCTCTTTCGGCGGCGGCGCGGACTATCAGTCCAAGGCCACTCTGACCTACGACAAGGACAAGGCGGATGGAGAAAAATATGCGGCCAAGGACTACATGGCCTGGACCGTGGACCTCACCATCGACTATCCCGTGGGGGACGGCAACGTCATCACTCTGCAGGGGGCCTATGTCAACATGAAGAACCGCCCGGATCTTGGAGCTTATAGAACTGTTACAACTGGTTATGAAGAAACAGCACCAGGAAGCGGACTTTATAATACAAAATTTACTTCATCTGACAGTTTTAACTATAATGGTGAGATAAAGGAGTATGGATACTTTGTGCAGGCAGGTGTCCTTATCATGAATACAATTCAGCCTGTCGTAAAGTATTCTGCATGGGTACAGGAAAAGAAGCTGGTTGATTCTAAAGCCACTGTAAAAGAATTTACTGACAGCAAACAGCAGTATCTCACCGGCGGCCTGAACTACTACATCAACGGCCACAACGCCAACATCAAGTTTGAATATCAGCATCCCATGGGTAAAGATCAGACTGGTGCAAAATTCATTGACCAGAAGGATCAGAAGAAGTTCACCCTCCAGGGACAGATCTTCATCTAAACTTTATACATACTCATAAAAAAAGGGCTGCCTGAGCAGCCCTTTTTTTTTACCCTGTCAATATCCTCAAATTACCATTGTCCGGTCGTCAAATACTCGTCCATGGAGAGGGCCGCCTTCCGCCCGGCCCCCATGGCCTCGATGACCGTTGCCGCGCCGGTCACGATATCTCCCCCGGCAAAGACCCCGCGCTTGCTGGTCCTCATCGTCTCCGGATCGGCCACGATGGTCCCCTTCCGGGCGGTTTCCAGCCCCGCGGTGGTCTTTTGAATAATGGGATTGGGGGCGTTGCCGATGGCGATGATGGCCACATCGATGTCGATGACGAACTCCGAGCCGGGAACGGGAACGGGACTGCGCCGCCCCGAATCGTCGGGCTCCCCCAGCTCCATGCGCAGGCATTCCACCCCGGTGAGACGCCCCTCCGCGTTCCCGAGGAAACGGAGGGGATTGGACAGGACCTTGAAGATGATCTCCTCC
>CALCJG010000171.1 GCA_937967705.1 uncultured Spirochaetia bacterium | reverse complement strand
GAGATATCCACTCGTGACTGGAGTTCAGACGTGTGCTCTTCCGATCTTCTTACAAAAAGTGGGAAACGCCCCTGAAACGAAAAATCGATTTTCCCCGGCTGGTGATGTCCGGAGACCTCTACGACGACCGCTCCCTGGAGGACATCATCTCCATAGAGGTGACCGATCCCTTCCCCCTGCCGGTGCGGAAAAAGCTGAAGGGCGTCGCCTCGCCGGAACTGCTCCTCCGGGGGCCGGGAGAGCGCAGGGTGATGGTCAAATCCCTGGAGGGCCTGCCCCGCCGGGAGGCCCTGGTCCGGCAGGTGGGCGACGGTAAGGGATACCACGGTTCCTGGAGATATGAAGGCGTGCCGTTGTCCGATGTGCTGAAGAGGCACGGGATCGCCCCGGGATTTGGCGATCTCCTCCTCATCACCTCCCCAGACGGCTACCGATCTCTGATCAGCTATGGCGAACTGGTTCTCACGGCGCGGGGCAGGGAAATCCTTCTGGCCGACAGGATTGAGGGCGGGCCTCCCAAAACCGGGGGACGGTTCTGTCTGGTTCTGCCGGGGGACCTTTCCGCCGACCGCTGGGTGAAGGCGGTGGAGCGGATCGAGGTGCATCCCTCTCCGGGAAAGGCCCGCCTCAGGATCATCGGCGTGGGAAGCGGCGACACGGCGCTCATCTCCCTCCAGGCCCTTTCCGCCATGGGGAACGCCGACGCCTTCATCTGCCCCGATGACATCAGAAAGCGTTTTGCCCCCTACATGGGCGGGAAACCGGTCCTCTACGATCCCCTTCTGAATATGGTCCATTATTACCACATGAAGCACCCGGCCCTGTCGATGGAGGAGTGCCGGAAAAAGGTTGCGGATCTAAGGGAAAGCAACATCCGTACCATCCGGGATTGCTTGAAAAGAGGCAAAACCGTGGCCTTTCTGGATTACGGCGACCCCACCATCTACGGGAGCTGGACCTACTGGCTCTATGAACATTTCTTGCCGGGGGAGATAGAGGTGGTCCCGGGGATCAGCGCCTTCAACGCGGCCAACGCCCTGATCGGGAAGAACCTGGCGATCAACGGATCGGTGGTCATTACCGTGCCGGACGGCCTGAGCGCCAACGAGGACCTGGTAAAAGGAGTGGCGCGCAACGGTGATACGCTGGCCATCTTCGTGGGACTCAAGAGTTTGAAAAAACTGATGCCCCTGCTGAGGCGGCATTTCCGGGAGGAGGTTCCCGTAATCGTGGCCTACCGCGCCGGATACTCCCGAAGCGCCAGGCTCGTGAGGACCGACCTGAAGCACGCCGTTGAGATGGTTGAGAGGGACCGGGAGCAGTTTCTGGGGATCGTTTACATCGGCGAATCCCTCAAGGAGGGTTACAGGCCAAGACCCCGCAATAAAGCCGGCTACAACCCGCTTTAAGGAGCGGCGGTTCGCAGCAACCGGCCCGGCAGAATCAGAGAACGCATCGGAACCACCACTTCATGCAGAGAAAGGCCACATTGCCGCCCGGACTATAGATCACGGAGATGAGGGAGACAGTACCCCAGAAGGCGGTCATGAGGCAGATAAACAGGAGGCAGACAAGGGTGTTGAGGATGAGATATGGCTTTTTCACTTTTATTGCCGTTCTGTAAATGATCAGGTTTTCGAAGGAGGGGTCAGAGCCCGGGGTTTGATGCACCCCGGAACCTGCGCGATAACGCCGCCCGAAACACCTCAATACCGATCGGACGGGCATAATGTGAACTTATTGTTGTGATATGTCAATTCTTTCCCGGGCATGCGGTTGAAGAAGCTGTAATCCCTTTAGATTCGAGTCGGTATAAGGGGTCAGAGCCTCCCGGCCCATCGTCCCGGCAGAAGGCATCAAACGCCTCCCCCCTCTCTTCCGGAGGGGTAAGCCCCGGCGGCTCGTCGCTGTCGAGGATAACTAGTCCACTGCGATCATGACGTTGGAGGCCTTGATGACAGTATAGACCTCGCTACCCGCTTTGAGTCCCAGACTCTCCACGGAACTGTTGGTAATGATGGAGATGATCTCCGTCCCTCCGGGGATCTCTACCGTCACCTCCGCGTTGACGGCTCCCGTGACCACCTTTTTAACCTTTCCCTTGATGACGTTTCTGGCGCTGATTTTCATGATTTTACCCTCCCTTGCTTTTGAAACGGACTCTATGCCATTAATATATCCGCTCTCATACGGGCCGTCCATAAAGGGATGGGTTTAAGGAAAAAAATTTCCAAACCGGCTTTTCGGGAGCTATGAAAAAAATTACCCTTTGTCACTCTGTTACCAGAAATTACAAATATTTACGAATTCGTATAATTATTATTTGACAGAACTGGGGTATGATTTACAGAGGTTATTTATCCCCATCCGCTCTTCTCTAAAGCTGTAGGCCATGGGAGGGCGGGCGCTGCGGCGGTTCTGGAAACGGAACCGTTTCCCGGAAAACTGGAAGGGTGGCTCTTCAACATATTATCCACTGTTGCATCGGCATATCCATTTCCTCCGGGTGCGGGAAGTTATATACAATACTTATGCATTCAGGAGGAGTCATGAAAAAATTCGGACTATTATTGTTTCTTCTCTTCCTTTCCGTGGCATTAACCTCCGTCTTCGCTCAGGAAGCGCCCAAGGCGGACCTTGCCAAACCGGCGGAAAAGGAAGAAGTTACCAAGAAAAAAGAGACCTCGGCTTTCGAGATGGGGGAGATCGTCGTAAAAGACCGCTCCATTGCCAACATCGAAGACGCGGGTACCACCATGGAGATCGAGGGTAAGGATATCAGAGCCCGCAGCGACAAGACGCTGGGGGATGCCCTGTCCCTGGTTCCCGGGGTCAATGTCTATACAAGCCGTAAAGGAGGAACGAGGTTCAACATCCGGGGTTTTGATCAGGACCGGGTGGCCATACTCATCGACGGTATTCCGATCAACGACGTGTACGAATCCTCGGTGGATATCTCCCAGATACCGGTTATGAACGTGTCGAAAATTGTTGTCAATAAAGGGGTTTCATCGGCCCTTTACGGCGCCAATAGCGCCATGGGTGTGGTCAACGTGATCACCCAGAAACCCGAAAAGCTCTTTGCCGAGGCCAACGCGGAATACGGCCAGTACAACAATTATTATATGAACGTGGCCAATGGGGCTCCCATAGGAAACTTCTACTACTGGATCACCGCCACCTATATGAATTCCGACGGATATAAGCCATCGAAGAAACTGGACAGTGCGGAAAGAAGAAAGTGGTTCGATAAGTTCGTCCGCTATGATCTGTATGGAAAAACCTATGAAGATTTTTACAACAATCTGAAAGCCGTAAGGACTTACATTGATGAAGACGGCAAATGGGGCCATACGGAATATCAGAAATATCAGGTCGCAGGTAAGCTGGGATACAACATCACCGAAAAGACCGAGGTGGGTGTTTCCTCCTCCTATTTCCACAACAAGCAGAGAGCCAGCTCCTATACCGCCAATTTCTTTAGTTCCTATGATGACCAGACAATGAAATGGTCAGATCCCAATTTTTCAGGAAATAAAAACGTGTTGAAAGACGGAAGAAATGGGGCATTCGTTAACCGGGCTTTTTACTGGCCGGAAAAGATCGACTTTATGGTTTCCCCCTATTTCCGGGGTCAGTGGGGCGATTTGACCTTGAAAACAAGCCTGCATTATGTTCTTCAGAAAACCAACCTGGAGGGATATATCGATCAGGATAACACTTACGGCCTGTTCCCGCCCTCAATTTCAACTTTCATGACACCTTGGGCGACAGATCCCTATGTCAGCACCTGGACGGAGGAATCGGTTGGGTTTAAAGCTCTGCCGTCGTATAAAATAGCCAAATGGAACAAGCTGTCCATGGCCTTCATGTACCGTCGAGACACACATAAGGAAGAGGAAGAGGCTGTTTCTGCGGAGAAATCTCCCAATGTCTATGCCGTTCATGGTGACAGCAAGTACACGGTTAAGGAAATGTCCGCAGATTTCTTGACTCTGGCAGTGGAAGACGAGATGAAACTGCTGGATGTTTTAAATATTACGGCAGGGATCTCCTATGACGCACAAAATTTCAGGGAGTTTAAAAATAGGGACAGCAATTCAAGTTATGAACTGACTGATCGATATGTGGCCAAGGATAGGTCCACAATCTGGGGAACTCGCGATTCCTTCAACCCGGTCTTCGGGATTGTCTATGATGCCATCAAGGATCTGTTAAAAGTACGATCCGCTTTTTCTGCCAAGACAAAGTTCCCTACCCTTGCTGCATACAAGGATATTACCGATGATGCGAAGGATGATTCGACGAAGATCAAACCGGAGCGGTCCTATAATGCCAACCTGGGTTATGATCTCATGTTTTTTGACAGTGCCCTTGTCTGGCGTACGGACGGTTTCTACACCAAATTTAAAGACAAGATAGAATCCGTATTTATTGCGGAACTTGCAGATAAATATTATACCAATGCGGACAAGGTGGAGGTTGCGGGAGCTGAAACTTCTTTGAGTGTAAAGACGGATAAGATAGCCAATCTCTTCGATATGATGGTAACAGCCTCGTACTGCTACAGTAAAGAAAAGGTGGACGATTCCTCCACCGTGTACAAAGGCGACCGCTTCGAGGACACACCCCGACACACCTACATTCTGGACTTCAAGATGACCTTTGTTTCCAAGACAGCACTGAACTTCTGGGGCCAGTATACCCGGAATCAGATTAGATACACCCAGGGTTCTCGGCCGCAAACTACGGTTGATGAGCCCTACTCCACTCAGTACTACAAAGCCGTGCAGCTCCACAACCCGCTGATGCTCAACATCAAGATCTCCCAGAAGTTCATGGAGAACTTCGAGGTATACGGGATGTGCAAGAACATCATGGACGATTACAACGCCGATCCCTTCAACCCGGGACCCGGCCGTATGTTCTATTTCGGCGGCAGCGCCAAACTGTAAATCATGACCTCTCTCCTGCCAGAGAGTTGATGAGTTCATAAACAGCTCTGACCCCTTTCTCCGGGGGTCAGAGTTTTTTTTACTGAAAGAGGAAGGAGGCATGGGGCCGGAATGCGGCAGCAGGAGGGTGTTGACCGGGCGATGCAGGGAAAACGCTTTACGGGACATCACCCCCCCTTAAATGACGATTATATAGATGAGAAAGAGGTCGAGGATGAGCAATAAAAAAATACTGATCATAGCCGGGGCCCTGGTTCTGCTTCTGGGCTTCGTGTTTTATAAGGTTTTCTATCCGAAGAATTACGTTTCCATCATGGCGGTTACCGGCGCCACGCCGCTGGCGCTGGCGGAGGATGTTCCCCCGGGGGTGCGCCTTACCGTGGACGGGCTTACCAAGCGCACCTATGAGTTCAGCGGCGATGCCCTGAGGGCGCTGGCCAACTCGCGGCTCCGCACTCAGGAGGTCTCCCCGGAGGGGAAGTTTCAGGGGACCTACATTTACGCCGGCATACCGGTCTACAACATCCTGGAGGGGGTGGCGCCGAAGAAGCCGGAAACCGCCGCTTTCGACAAACCGCTGGACATGATCGTCACCTTTACCTCCTCCAACGGGAAGCAAGTCCATTACAGTTACGGGGAGATCCTCATGGTGGACGACCGCACACCGCTGACCCTGGCCTACAGCCGCCGCCAGCTCCTCCCCTCCAACGAGAAGGCCAGCAAGACCTATGACAAAAACGTCTACAGGGAAAATCTCAAGGGACTGCGGCTGATCTGCCCCGCCGACCGGGACGACAAGCGCTATCTGGACGACGTGGTAAAGATCACCCTGAGGGATCCGGAGGTTCCCCACAGGGATCTGCCGAAAACGGTCAAGGGCAAAAAATGCTCCTCTTCGGGGGTGATGTGTCTCTGGAAGGAACAGGGTCGTCTCCTGATTACCGCCGGCGTTGAGCGGTGCCGGCCGACCCGCTGGATCCGCGTGGGCCATGGAATGGGATACAAGGGGATTTCCACGGCGGAGGGATACAACCTGGTCTCCCTGCTGAGGAAGAACTTTCCCGGCTGCGGCGAGGATCAGTACTATCTCTTCGTGGCCTGCGACGGCTACCGGGTCCTTTTCTCGGGCAGGGAAATCTTCAACTCCGATAACGGCGAGAAGATGATGCTGGCGGAAAAACTGGACGGTAAAAAACTGCCCAACGGGATGATGCTGGGACCCCGGGGGGATTACTTCGTGGACCGCGACGTCTGGGGTCTGACTCACATCGTGGTGCTGGACAAGATATGAAGGCGGGGCCGTTGACCCGCCGGTAACGTAAGGGGTGTGTCATGAGCAGCTTTTCTCTTTTTCTCGCCGCGGCCGTCTGTTGCTATATGCTGGCGGAATTCCTGTTTATACTCAGGAAGCGGGTCCTCTGCCTGGTCCTGCTGGGGGCAGGTATTGTGCTGCATGCGGTGTTCCTCGTATCTCGGGGCTGGACTGCGGGCATCTTTCTGCCCAACGGCATCTTCGAGAACGTTTTTCTGCTTCCCTGGGCCCTGGCGGCGGCGGTTCTCATTCTCTCCCTTGCCGGGGACCGGACGCGCTCCTGGGAGTCCGGGGTCATTCTCGTCTGCCTGTTTGCCGTCTTCGCCCTGGTCTATCCAAAGGGGATCATCCCCCCCACGCCCAACAAGCTGACTCCCTGGGCCCAGGGCTTCTTCCTCTCTGAGGTGGCGGGTCACGCCTGTTTCTTCCTGGCGGGCTGGTACGCCCTGCTGGATATCAGGAAGGACGATACCGGCGGCCGGTTTCACTCCCTCCTGATCTGGGGTTTCCTCTTCTACAGCCTCTCTCAGGTGGTGGGCGCCGTGTGGGCCTATCAGGGCTGGGCCGGCACCTTCCGCTGGGGTTCACGGCATCTTCAATCCGCGGTCATCTGGTGCTATTACGCCGCCTATCTTCATCTCCGCTTCATGCCCCGATGGGGCGGGAAACGCCGATCCTGGTACGCGGTGGCGGGTTTTTTCGTGGTGATGCTCTGCAGCTTCGGCTCCTATATCCATGAGATGAATTTCCCCCGCATAGGAGGTGAGTGAGATGCTGAAGCGTATCTGGGACATACTCTCCGGCCTGCAGACGGCCTTCTGGCTCCTCCTGTCGATCGCTGCGGTGATGTACACCGGTTCCCTCTACGCCACGGTGGACTACAGCTTTTATGACAGCCTCAACAGCATGCGGGTGCAGGACTGGTTCGGCCGCTACGGCGCGGGCAATCTCCTCAGGATCTGGTGGATCCCGCTGCTCTTCCTGCTCTTTACCCTGCTGGGGATCAACACCGTCGCCTCCACCCTGTGGCGGCTTCCTGTG
>CALCJG010000170.1 GCA_937967705.1 uncultured Spirochaetia bacterium | reverse complement strand
CTGCATCTCGGTCATTCCGTATTTAACCATGAAGAAAAATTCCTCGGCCTGATCTATATCGGGAAAAAGCTGGGTTCGGCCAAATAATGAGGAAATAGGGGGGATGTGATGACGGAAAAAAACGGGGATAAGCACGACAGGCAGAAAGCCGCAGAATTCGACGAAATAGCCCGGACGGTATTTGCGCCGATTTATCCCGTCCTGGCGGAAAACATCCTGAGGCAGGCGGCCGTCGATGAAGGGATCTGTCTCGATCTTGGGAGCGGCCCGGCCCACCTGGCCCTTGCGCTCTCGGCCGCGAGCCATTTCGTCACGATCTCCTACGATTTTAATCCGTACGCCCAGGAGTTCGCCCGGGAAAACATCCTGAGCACCGGCATGGGGGACTCGGTGCTCCTGGTGCGCGGCGATGTCCACCGTCTCCCCTTTGTCGATTCGTCCCTGGATCTCGTGGTGAGCCGCGGTTCCATCTTCTTCTGGGATTCCCCCCGGGAGGTTTTCAGCGAGGTCCAGCGGGTGCTGAAACCCGGAGGCAGCGCTTACATCGGGGGCGGCTTCGGGACTCCGGATCTGAAGAAGCGGATCATGGAACAGATGAGCGCCCGGGGAGGGGATTTTAAGGGATCCGTGGGCCAGAGGATGAGCCCGGAAAACCTGGAGAGACTGACTCAGGCCCTGGAATCCTCAGCGGCGGGGAAACGGAGGGTATACCGGGACGATGCCAATATCTGGTTCATTATAGAGAAGGAACGATCATGAAATGCGATATCTGCGAAATTGGCTGTGAAATCCGGGAGAATGAGACCGGGCGCTGCCGCATGTACCGGCTAAAAGACGGCGTCATCGTGGAGGCCTATCCCGACAGGTTCATGAACGTTTTCCCCATAAGCATCGAGACGATGCCCACGCTCCATTTCGAACCCCGAGGTAAGTTTCTTCAGATCAGCACCGTCGGCTGCAACCTCCGCTGCGGGGGCTGCATATCGGAGATCCTGACCAGCGACACGGGAGCTATCTCCGCCGGACTGAAGGAGATGTCCCCCGATGCGGTGGTGAGCCGCGCAGAGCAGGAGCAGTGTCTGGGGATCGTCTTCTGTGTAAACGATCCCGTGGTTTCCCTGCCGACCTTCGTCCGCGTGGCCCGGTGTGCCAGGGAGAGAGGGCTTTATGTGGGATGCTCCACCAACGGCTATTTCACCCCTGCCTCCCTGGAGAGGATTGCACCTTATCTTGATTTCGTCAATTTCGGATTCAAGGGGTACGGAGACGAAGCCTATCGTGCGTGCGGGGCGCATGGCTCGGCGCCGGTCATCAGAAACCTGGAGCTGCTCTACAAGCGGGGTGTGCATCTGGAGGCGGCGGCGATTTTTATGAAGGGGCGGGAGGAAGACGTCATCAATCTCGCAAAGCGCCTGGCGTCCCTTTCCCGGGATATCCCCTTCCAGATCATGCGGTTCGTGCCATTCGGGGAGGCCAACATGGAGGATGAGCCGTCCATCAGGGAATCGGAACAACTCTGCGACCGGATAAGGGAAATCCTGCCCTACACCTATCTCTTCAACTCGCCGGGAACGGACCGGCTCAATACACTCTGTCCAAAATGCGGAGAGGCCGTGGTTATCCGGGAATTTTTCGGTCCCATGGGGGCGCGCACCCTCAGGTGGGAGGGGAAGGGGATGTGCCGGTGCGGGCATGCCGTTCCGATTCGGGGTGATTTTCATGAGACAGGCTACCATGAATCGGGTTTCTTCGGGGGGTACAGGACCACGAGGGCCCTGGAGATCATTCAATCCATTCTGGAATGCCTTCGAGTTAAGGAGCGGGAAAGACTGTCTTCCCTCTGGTATGATCTGATCAACGGCGATTACCTCCAAAAATTTCATAAGGAGATGCAGGTCCCGGCAAATTATGAAAAGGTCATCGGGTTTCTCGCCTCCCGTACGGGGACGGAGGAAAGGGGAAGGGGGCTTGTCCGCTACATCAACGAGGTCCTGGCCGTTTTCCGGGGGACGCCTTTCCCCTCAGAGCGTCCCAGGGTTTATTATGCCATGGGCTATCCCCTCTTTGCCCTCAATGCGGAAAGGATTGAAACCAATCTGGTGGAGCTGGCAGGGGGGCGATGTGTCAACAAGGAGCTGACCCGGGAGGGCAAGCCTGGGGTCACGATTATGCCGGAGGAATTCCGCGGTTTCAATCCGGAGTATATATTCATCTCGGGATTTCTCTCCTGCCCGCTTTCGGACTTCACCCGGTACTGCGAGGAGAAGGAGCTCGCCTGCGACGCCCTGCGAAACGGGAGAATATACGGACTGCCGCCCCTCTGGGATTTCGGCAGTCTGCGCTGGGTGCTGGGGCTGCAGTATATCGCCCGGGCACTTCATCCCGGCCTTCTTCCCGGTACCATTGAAGAGGAGGCTGAGAGGTTCTACCGGTTTTTCTACGACACTTCGTATACATCCCTCCGGCCCAACCGATCCTTTATCCGGGTCGGCTGAAACCATCCTTACCGCGGAGCCGGCAGGTTTTATCGGATGCCGGCCGTTTACCTCGCGTAACCCCTCATGTCCAGAAACTCGTGACGCATCGTCTGGTTCGTCTTGAGAGCCGTTTCCATATCCATGTCGTTGATCATGTCGTATTCGAACCGTTCGGGATCGCTGATGAGGGAGAGCTGTATCAGGTTCATCCCCAGGGATGAAAGGATCTCCGGCGCCAGATGGGCGCTCGGACCGTAGAGGGCGCGGACTCTCGACCGCCGGCAGTAGCCGATGATTTCATCCAGCGTGTTGTTCACCAGGGTGGAACCTGTGATCATGACGAAATCCGCTTTCGACAGGACTTCCTCGTTCTCCTCGGCTCCGTGTAGATAAACCTCAGCGGGACCTGTCTCAATAGTGTCGCCGATAATGGTGGTCTGGAATTCCTTCTTGGGCCGCATGTCCGTAACGTGTATTTCCCGACACCTGCCGAAAAAGCCCCTGACCACGCCACCGTGGCCCACGATTGCAACGATGTCGGATTTTTCCACAAAATGATCCAGTCCCTTAAAGAGAACGGGCAAACCCCTTTTTGCGAGCATCTCCTCCGTGCGTAAGGGCTGGGAGAGGGCATTGAGGCAGGCGAGACCGATGGAACGTTCCTGCAGGGAAGGGGAGCCTATCGAGGTTTCCGCGGCATCGAAGAGGGGCATGCCTATGAGAGACTTGATCTTATCCTGAGCGGCCTGCTTTTCCTCGTCGCTGTAGACATCATGAACGCCCGTGAAATTCAGGGCGAGGCCGCATTGTCCCAGGGTGCCGATGATGACATTCCACTGCTTTTTCAGCCCCACTTTTTTAAGGACTCCTACCGGCAGTTTTTCTTCCCGATATATCTCCTTCAGCTGATTAAGGGCCTTTTCGAGAACGGGTTTGGTCATCGTTTCCATGAGCATGTTTCTCCTTTGATTCGAGTTGAATAAATTTACGATCCGGTTTGCAGGGACATGACGGGAACGCAGGCCTTTCTGCCAGCTTCCTCGATGTGCAGCACCTTTACCCTGACTCCGTAGGTGCTCTTTAGTGATGCTTCGGTGATGACGCTGTCGGGAAGTCCCAGGGCTGCAAATGCGCCCTCCTTTAGTATGGCGACACGGTTGGCGCTGAGAAACGCGTGGTCCGGGAAATGGGACGCCATGACGACGGTCATGCCCGACCGGGAAAGGGTATGCACCACGCTGAGTATCCTCAGCTGATTCCCCATGTCCAGGTGTGATGTCGGCTCATCGAGGAGGAGTATTTCCGGCCTCTGTGTCAGAGCCCTCGCAATCATGACGAGCTGCCACTCCCCGCCGCTTATCATTGTGCAGGGCTTGTTGGCCAGATGGACTATGCCCACGCTCTCCATGATCTCCTCTGCGAGCCTCAGATCCTCCCTGGAGGGTGATGAAAAGATGTTCAGATGAGGGGTCCTCCCCATGACAACGACATCGCGGACCCTGAACGGAAAGACTGATGAGTGGGATTGGGGGACGAACCCGACTTTTTTGGCAATTCCTTCCCGCGAAAGGGCTGCGATGTTTTCCCCGTCAAGGAGGATGGACCCGCTGAGCGGTTTCAGCAGCCCGATCATGCACTTCAGAAGGGTGGATTTACCCGTGCCGTTGGGGCCCAGCAGGCAGAGCATCTCTCCGCGGGAGAGGGAGAAACTCAGCCCCTCGAATATCCGCGGCGAATACCGATGGCCGTATCTGAAGGAAATGTTTTCGATGATCATTCTTTCGGACATGCTTCACCATCCAGGGCTGTTCTTTCTTAAAAGCAGGGCGAAAAACGGTGCGCCTATCAGCGCTGTGAGTATGCCGATGGGGATTTCCGTGACCAGCAGGGTACGGGCCAGGGTGTCCACGACCACCAGATAAGCGGCGCCCACGATGAGAGAGACCGGGAGCAGGTGCCGGTGATCCGGGCCGGTCAGCACCCTGCCGATATGCGGGATCACAAGGCCGATCCAACCGATGATTCCGCTGATGCAGACCGCTGCCGCCGTGATAACCGTGGCGCAGAGGATGATTACCGCTCCCGTCAGTTCGGTGTTGACGCCCAGGGCCCGGGCATCCTCCTCTCCCATGGCGATGACGTTGATCCGCCAGCGGATCAGCAGCAGGCAGATGATGCAGAAGGTGAAAACCGGTGCCACGTAGGCCAGATCCTTGTTGCTTACGTTGTTGAGGGAGCCAAGCAGCCAGAAGACGATGGCCGGCATCCGGTTCATGGGGTCGGCGATGTACTTAATGAAGGAGGTCAGGGCTGAGAACAGTGAGCCCACGATGATTCCCGCCAGCACGAGCATCAGAATCGGAGAGGATCTGTAAATCCGGCTGAGGAGGAATGTGATGACGACCGCCAGGATGCCGAAGAGGAAGGAAAAAAGCTGGGTGATGATGATGTTGTTGAAGAGGAGTATGGCCAGGGCCGCCCCAAAACCCGCTCCCGCCGCCACGCCGAGGATGTGGGGTGAGACGAGAGGATTGCGGAAAAGCCCCTGGAAAGAGGCTCCGGATATGGATAGTCCGGCGCCGACGAAGAGCCCCGCCAGGAGCCTGGGCAGCCGTACGGACATCACAACGCTTTCTATGGTCGGTGTCCAGTCGGGATTTATCGGGAAAAAATTCGAGGCGATCACCCTGATGACAGTGAGCGGCGGGATGTAAATCGTTCCCACCATAAGGGACGTTATGGAAACAAGCACCAGTATGGCGGTCGTGATGATCTTTACCCGCCCCGGATGGTTCGAATCTCTCAGTTCAAGCGCTTCCAGGTCCCTGTGCCGGGTGTTTTTTATGGTTGCGTTCAAGGAGGGGCCTATTTGATCCCGCGCATGATTTTGTTTTTAAAGCTTCCGGTCTCCACCATCTGGGCCTGTTTTTCATTGAGATTGAATTTGAAAATCTCCCTATAAAACCTCTGTACCTCTTTTGTAAAGGAAACGTCTTTAAATCGTTCCGGATAGGCTGTTTTGGCGAGCCATAAGGGGTGGAGGACGGCGGCCTCTGCAGTGGGCCTGTCCCAGATGAAGACTCCTGCCGGTTGTATGAAAACCTTTTTCCTCTTAACGGCCTTTACGGATTTCCAACGCTCATCGTTGATGAGTTCTTCGGGGCTTCCCATGTCGATGACTATGATGTCGGGATTCCATGCCAGGACCTGTTCCATGGAGACTTCCCCCAGCCCCGCATGGAGGCCCTCTTTTTTGCCGGAGGTCTTGATGCTCTCCGCGGCATTTTTACAGCCGGCGATCTCCAGCCGCTCCTGTATAAAGGTGTCGCCCCCTACCGTTACCAGGTGACTTGTGCTGTAGCCGTTAAAGACCACTTTCCTGTCCTTGGCCGGGATTGAGTCGGTTCTCTCTTTGACGAAGCGGATCATCTTCTTCAGGTAATGGATGTAGGCCCTGCCCCGCTCCTCGGCCCCGAAGGCGGTGGCGTAAAAGCCGATCTCCTTTTCAATATCGCTGACATTATGGCTTATGCTGTCGTCGAAGAAGGCTACGGGAAGGTTTGTCTTCTTCTGGACGATCTGGCCGTCAATGGTGCCGGCTATGACGAGCTGGGGATTGGATTTGAGGAGTTTCTCAATATTGACCATGCCGTTGACGGTACGGACAGCCGGCCTGTTTTTTATGGATGGATCGAAAAGGATGACGAGCTCTGAAGTGGCGATGCTGCCCGTTACGGCGCAGAGTTTGTCCTGAGCTCCCAATAGATAGGCTATCTGCCCCGTGGGACCTCCGAGGAGGGCTATACGGTCCGTATTTTTGGGCACACTGACGGTATTGCCCAGCATGTCTTTGAAGGTTCGTGTCTCCCCGGCGGGGAGGGGGGTATTTCCCGCATTGGGATTGTCCTTGCACGCAGCAGTTAAGAACAACAGGACACAAAGAGCCCCAATTCCCAGGAGGGGTATGCAACGGGGGAGGGGATTTTTTTCGCTTTTCCAGGATTTGCACAGCATAGAGAGCCTCATGATGTAATATGTATAATTTGGAAGAATTTGTAGGTTATGGTCATCTAAAGTCAATAGGGAGTCCAATACTTTTTTTATTATTGAAGGATATCTGTATTGCCCCCTTCGCGGGGCATTTCTGGTTGACCGTTTCATGGATGTAATCTAGATTGACGTGTCATTTCTGGAGGATGCCATGGACAACAGATCAGAGTATATTCATGCCCCAGATATCACCCCGGAATGCCGTGCAGAGCTGAAGGGATTTTTTCTGAAGTTTCTCATGAACACAGAGGCGATCAGTTATTTCATCATGGTGCCGGTCATTGTTTTCGTGGCGTGGATTTCTTTCAATCTTTCGGCGGACCAATGGTACCGGTTTATCCTCCTCTGCTGCGTAGCCTTCCCTGTATCGATCAGTACGACCTTCATCAATAATAAAATCGCCGTGGCGCCCATCACCGCCTACTTTGACGATCTGCTTGCGGGCTCTCCGATTACCCGGGAGAAATACGATCGTGCCCTCCGGCGATTCATGCTGCTTCCCTATGTGCACAGTGTCGGAGCCTTCTTCCGCTGGATTGTGGGGCTGGGGATAGCGGTTGTGCCGGGGATGTTCGTCCTGGATCTGACAAGGCTTCAAATCGTACTTATGTGGATTGTTACTTTTATGGCGGCTTTCTCCGGGCTCGTATTTTATTTCCTTTTTACCGAGATCTTCACACAGCGGGTCCACGGTCTGGGGACCTTTCCGGACTGGTCCGGTGTGCGTTCGACCGTCCGTTTAAAGCTCTTCGGCCGCATCACCGTGGCCGTCTTGTTCATAGCCTCCTTCCCCTTCGGGGTCCTGTCCATTTTCACCCTGGGGGTCGTGGAGGGGCTTGGGGTCGACAGCGGGCTCTTCTACTTGAAGCTGGGAGTGATCGCTTTTATCGGCTTTGCCGGCGCCGTATTCATATCCTCCGTCCTGAACCGATCCCTAACATCCAAGATCAGGATCATCATCGATTTCCTGGAAAAAGTGGGGCAGGGACAGCTGACGGCCTACGCCACCAAGCTTCTGGTGAAAGATGAGTTCGAGAAGATCAACCGTTCCGTTTATGACATGAAGGAGAATCTCCGGATCATCGCTGAAACGATATCCACAAAAACCCACGAGATGGGGGACTACAGCAGCCGGCTCACCCGCTCTTCCAGCAGCCAGTCGGAGAACGCAAGTTCCCTGAACGCCTTCGTGGAAGAGGCAAGCAGCGCCTTCGACGAAATGGCAAACACCTTCGAGGCCAATCTCACCTCGATCAATGCCCAATTGGCTCGATTTGACGCTCTCAAAAGGGACATCCTGAAAACCAGCGAGGACAGCCGGGTCCTTGACGGTAAATTTGCGGGGATTCGGGAAAAGATCGGATTGACCTTGGAGCGGTCTGTTGAAGGGGAAAAAACGCTCAACCGATCCGTGAGTGCCATGGAGGAACTCAGTTCCTATGTGAGCAACATCGACGAGATGGTGAACCAGATCAATGATATCGCGGAGCAGATCAACCTTCTGGCGCTCAACGCCTCCATAGAGGCGGCACGGGCCGGCGAACACGGGAGGGGGTTTGCGGTTGTTGCCGACGAGGTGAACAAACTTGCGGATCAGACCACAGCCCTGGCCGGCAGTATCCGTAAAAACATAGGGGAGCATTCGAGCAAGATAAACAACGAACTCAGCTACATCACAACGACCGCCCGGATATTCAATGATGTCCGCTCCGATATCGAGGATACGGAGAAGATCATAGAGGAATCTCACAAATTTACCACCGCCCTGGCCGATCGCAACCGGGAAACGGAAGCCGCCATCGAGGATTTCAGCAGGATGTCATCCGATGTCTCCCTTTCGTCCCAGGAACAGGGTTCGGTTGTCCGGGAGATGTCGGAGAGCATGTTCGAGATCGGAAGGATTGCCCAGCAGTCGGCGGAGAATGCCGAGACGGTCCGATCCCTGTCGGGGAAACTTGACGATAGCGCCCGTGATCTGGCAACTCAGGTCAGCCGCTTCGATCTGAGCAGTGCCGCACACGGGCTCGGAGATGGGAAGGAGGTAAAGTGAAGGGAGCGGCCCTGTGTACCGAAGGCTCCAAGCCGCCGGATAGACGAGGCCTGCAATACGTCCTGCCCCCTGACTGAACTACAAACGCATCGTCACTTCTATGATTCCGCTGGGCACCCAGCCGCCGTAGGAGTAATTGGGGTTGTAGATGGTGGGATTGTTCTTGGTGACCGTTCGGCTCACACAATACTAACCCTGTCCGGCGAT
>CALCJG010000169.1 GCA_937967705.1 uncultured Spirochaetia bacterium | reverse complement strand
TCAATCTGCGTTATTTCCTGGCGGATGCTCAGGAGAAGATGCGGGACCTTCATTAGGCCATCGTCAACTGGGAAAAAATCGTTGAGATAAATAAGAATTTTCGCGACGTGCAGGAAAAGCTGAAGTCCTATTCCGAATTCCGGCAGGACGACCGGATCAAGGACTTCATGATAGCGGGCCTGGCGCATTTTGAACACATCTGTCGAAAGATCGTCGAAAACATGGGCCTCAACATTCTAGACATAGACATCGTAAGTGATACTGACATTGAGATACTGGCAACCGACACGGAAGGCAAATGGCGGAATACCCGAAGGACCAACCGGATCATCCGAATTTTAAGGACAACCGATTCCCTTTCGGACAAGCTGCCCCGTAAGCTTCACGAATCGATGAAGGCGAAAAACGCCACCAGGATTGTTATTATCTCAACCGGGGATTTTTCTCAGGCCGCCGTGGATTTTTCCAACACCCGCCCCATTGAGCTCCTGGGAAAAACGGACCTCGTCAAGCTCCTGCGAAATGTCGGTGGCTAATTCCGCTTCCCCATGAACAATCTGGAAAGCATCCTGGATACACTCCCCTTCCTTCGCCACTGTTCCCCCGGGGAACTCGAAATCCTGACGACAATCGGAAAGGAAACCGCCATCAATTCAGGACGAAGCATCGAGTTGAAAAAGCTGAATTCCCTGAATATCGTAACCGGCGGTCTCTTCGAGGCGGAAATCGCCGGAAAGAATGAATTCGTCTACTTGACTCCGGGTTCCTATTTCGGGGAAATCCCCTTTTCCACACATTCCTCCAGGGGGAATCTCAAGGCCCTTTCGGATTCTACACTCATCTCCTTCGGCCTGGAGGACATGTACCATTTCTTTTTACGTTCCTATAAGGCCCTGAGAGGATATGTAAAGATCGCCCGCCGCATGGGTCTTGAAATGAACGATTTGGCCGGACAATACCTCTCCCATAACAGCCGGGTGATAACGGTTTACAGCCACCAATCCCCCTCTGGAAAATCTCTCTTCTCCTGCCTCATGGGGCTCTCTCTGGCCCCCAAGGGGAAGACCATCATCCTCGACCTGTCCCACGAGGGGCGTTCACCGTTCGATTATTTCAACCGAAGGATGACGCCCGCACTTTCGCAGAAGCAGCAGGAAACGGCAACAGAGCTTTTCATTAAGGAAAGGATTGAGCCGGTTACGGAAAACTTAGATCTTCTCAATGTGGCTTTCGGATCTCACATAAAGGTCCATCCGGGGATTCTCTCCCCCGTTCTCTGCATCCTTGCTCGACATTATCCCTATATCCTACTGGACCTGTCCGATGCGGACCCCGATCTACGGGACAGTGCCTTTGAGCTGACCGACATACTCTTCGCCCTGATAAAAAAGAGCCGGGAACGAGAGGAAATCTATCCCCTTTTTGATGAAAAGCTCAGGGACTTTCAGAGAGTCTATTATGTTCTCAATACATTCTATGCCGGGGAGACTCGTTCGCTGGAAGGAGGCTATCTTTTTGAGCGGTTCGATATGGGAGAAGGGAGCGACCCCGCAGCCGTATTGACCAACCAGGCGGAGAGGAAACAGCTGGCGGAATTGACAGAAATCGCAACCGCACCCAAGCTGTCCCTGATGGCACAGGAGGGCTATCCGGAATGCCTCTTTATGGCAGGAGCCCTGGCCGCCCTCAAGGGAAAAGGGGAACAGATCGACTCCATCTACTCCTCTTCCTTCAGCTATCCCTTATCCTGTCTATCTGTGCTATCCGGAGACAGCGATGACTTTATCCGCCTATGCCGCCAGCACTGCTCCGAAGAGCGTCTCAATAATCTGCTCGATATAACCTTCCCGGAGGATCATGTCTTCAAAAACTCCCGGCTGATCAAGTATGCCGAAGAGATCGCCAAAGGCCGCCGGATCGAATTTTTCAGGACACTTCCACTTCTGATGTCTCTGGAAAACGGCAAACAAAGACGGGTTTTCTGCACCGGACATTTCAGGGACCTGATAGCCATATCCCTTAGTCTCTACCCCCTGTTCCCCCCATACACCCTCCATGGCAAGGAGTTCACATCAGGATTTCCTTCCATGGATTCACGAATTGAAGAAATCATGCGCTCGTCAACTAACAGCGTGCTTCAGATAAAAACCCGCAAAAAGGGGGGCGGTGATTTCACCAGAAGCAAACTCAACCCCTTTTATTTCAAGTACATACGTCATTTCATTCAGGAACAGCCCAGACGATCGCAGCAGGAACAGCTGGCCGATAAAGTTATATATGTTGATCTCGATGAAAAAACGCAGGATATTGAAAAAATCATTGAGATTTCAAGGCGTTCCGCAGAAAAATATATTTAAATAAAACCGGGTCCGTCGAGGCCCTCAATAATAGCGGAGGATGCATCCATTCATGAGATCCCGATCTACGAACTTTCTTCAGATAACAGTGCTAGTCAGCGGCATCATCTACGTCATCCTCGGTATTACGTTTTTCATCTCCCCCCTTCTTTTCGGCTGGATTCAGGGCATGGATGTCAATGAGGACTGGCTGAAAGAAATACCCAAGGACCCCTTTATTTTTGCCGTTTATTATATGGGAAGAGCCTTTGCGGCAATGGTTTTTTCCTCGGGTCTGGCAATGATCCTGCCCCTTTTCGATCCGCTGAAATACAGGGGACTGGTTTACTATACCGGCGTCATCTTCCCCTTCATGGCATCCCTGATACTTCTCAAGAGCGGCATTCAGGAGGCCAACGCTAAAATCATCATCCTCGGATCGATCTTTTTGCTGCTGCTGGTTTTAACCACCCTTTCGCTGGCGATAACCAGGAAAAAGGCTAAAAGCGGCTTAGAGTAAAACAGAACGCCGAAACGACCGTTGTAACGAGTTTTACCCTAAAAAAATTTTTTAATTGATTTATTAAGAAAGAAATTTTATCTTGTATGAGCGGTTGTTGTATTGAAGATACTACCGGAATTGACAGCAATCCGGTACCGGATATTGATAAAGTCCATATGGCAAGTTAGAGATATACCCAAGCCAAGGAGGGTTGAATGGATCTGAAGACAAAAAAAGTTGATAATGTGGTCGTTGTCTACTTAGCAGGCAGGCTGGATGTACATCTTTCCGCCGATATCGAAAAGGAAATCAACAAGATCATCAACGATGATCCCTCATCAAACCTGCTTCTGAATTTGAGTGATGTTGAGTATATGAGCAGTTCCGGCTTGCGCATCTTCGTTTCGACCATGAGGATTCTCAAAGAGACCAAACGCAAACTGAAGCTCTGTAATATGAACAGTGCAGTGAAAAAGATATTCGAGGTTGTGGAACTCATGGATATGTTTGATATCTATGAATCGGAAAACGAAGCTCTGGCGACCTTTAAATAAAACAGATCCATTACCCGGCATTGAAAGCCCTTTTAAAAAAAAAAGAACGCGGAAGTGAAAGCCTCTTTTCTCTAAGCGAACTCCAGTCGGAGATCGTCAATCATGAGAAAATCACCTCTTACGGCAGAGAGATCCTCAAGGGAATTGGTAATTTTACCCTTTTCCAGAGGTTTTCGGCATATCGATGGCCATTATGGCTTGTCAGCGCCTCACAACCGGAATCACCCTCTTTTGACCCTATTACATCCATTACTCTTCTGAACTCCAACTACCGGAACTGGATGACTTTTTCCAATCTCCTTTCCTCCTGCAGTCTATCGATCGATCCGGCCGGGATGATATCACCCTCCTACGATCGCTGGTCGCTGGAGGTATGGCTGGCAGATGAGAAAAATCTCTTCCGGCCGCAGTCACAGCGGGAAAACGTCCGACAAAAAAGGGACATGGCCTCCTCCATCATTCAGACGGAATGGTCGTCAGAGGACTGTGACATTCGACAGGAGATTTACGGTGCCAGAACGAATATTGATGAGTCTATTCTGGAAGTAACCTGCTCCCTGAAAAAGAAAACCAAGGGCATCAGGGTTTATCTTGTCATAAGGCCCTACAATAGCGTACAACTGGGGGGTGTCCAGTCTATTGCGTTCGACGGAGAAAAGAAAACCATAGCCATAAATGGAAAGGAGCGAATAGCCGTAAATGACAAACCGGATACAATACTGACGGGAAACGGCGAAAGGGGCGATTGTATCCTGGCCGGAGAGGTTTCCCAGGATTCCAGGGTCAACTGCTCTTCCGGGATGGCCGCAATGGCTCTCGGATTCGACCTCTCAAAGGGCGACAACGTCTTCTTTATCCGAATCAGCCTGGATGAAGACCGGCGTATTGAACCCGGTAAACTCAACTTTCCCGCCGTAAAAAAGGATTTCATAGGCTATTACGAGCTTCGTTCCAGACAGGCCATGAACCTGCAAATTCCGGACAAGACTCTGGGCAGCTGGTTCTACGCCCTCAAGTCATCTACACTCAATCACTCTTATCGCCGCTATCCGGTATCCCAGGCTACAAAACGAGAGATGGTTGCGGACTATTTCATCGTTTCCGCACTCAACAGAATAGGATATCACACGGAATCCCTGGCCCTGATTGACCGGATGATGAAAAAGCTTTCCTCCAGCGAGAAGCTGACCTTTCTGGAAACCATAGACGCCTGTTATTACATCAATGCTCTCTCTGACTATTTTACCATTTCCCGAAACACCGATTTTCTGCAGTCGCAATATGAAAAGATCAAGCGAATTGCGGAGAAAGTGCTGGAAAACAGCGGTTCTGTAAAATCCTACAACACGGGAATTCTCAAGAACTGCAACTCGCTGTATAAAAACATCACATCGGATTCGCTTTCCTATGACTATATATTGCTGGCCCACTCCCTGAAGCAGTTTGCCTACCTGTCCCGATGCATCGGTCTTTTTGGCGATGAGATCCGCTTTACTAAGGAGGGCAACCGGATTGAAATGATGGTTATGGACCGCTTCAGAAGGCTTTCGCCGGGAAGTTCGATCGTTTCAATCCCATCAGCCGACATCCCGTCGGAAAACGAATTCCACTGCTATGACATCGCCGCTGGTTATCCCTTCAGGCTGGAGAACATGAAAAGCGAGGACAATACCGCTCTTCTTGAGCGGATTGTCACCCGCTATGACGACCTGCCTTTCTACATAAGATCTTACGGCGGGTGGGACATGTTCATCTCCCTTTTGACGGCCATCAATTACCTGATGAATCACAATACAGCCGTTCTTCCTTTCATCAAGAAGCTCTTTGATCTCGGAAAAAACCGCTATGCCATACCCGAAATTGCAAATCCCATAACCGGTAACGGCATTTCAGGCGATGGGGATTCCGGTATTATTAGCGCCAGTTTCTTCATTCTATTGAGGAATATGGTTTTCATGGACCATCCCAACCGACTGGAGCTGTTTCCCCTTCCCCAGGAACAGTGGTTCAACCCCGGTCAGGAGATAACGATAGAACATGCCCCTTCCCGTTTTGGAGAAATCAACATCCGTACTGTTTCTACTCCCAACGAGCTGCAAGTCTATTTTAATGATCTGCCCAAGTTTATACCGCCCGATATCATGATCAATCTTCCCTTCTCCGCCTCCCTGAAAGAGGATGAGGACTTTGTTATAAAGAAGGAAGCCGGCAATTCCTTCATTATTAACGGATGGCCTTCAATAATAAGATTCATAAGAAAATAGGGATTATTAACCCTCTCCGCTTACAAGGTATAATCACTCTTTTGGTACATTTTTTCCTTTAAAATGTCGAAAATGATGCCAGGGGATTACCTCCCATAGCAACTCCGGTTTTGGGCTAACATTACCAGGAAATGTTTTATTATTGAAACAAAGAACGAAACAGGTTTATCATATTATCAAGAAATGCTAGGCTACTTATTAACAACCTTTATCATCTTGACGGGGGGTATACTCTATTATATCTATTTTATCGCGCCCAAATTTGATCCCAGCAACAAGGCAGCTCAATATCTAAAACAGAACATGCTGGATGAGGCCATAATGGAATACAAAAAAGTCCTGGATAAAAAACCTGGAGATTTTGTAACCCATTATCATCTAGCTCAGCTGTTTCTCCAGAAAAAGGAGATCGACCAGGCTGTCATTCACCTGGAAAACCTCATCAACATAAACAAGTGGAATTACGAAATCGACAAGCTGGATGTTCAAAAAAAGCTGGGTGAGGCATATCTCATTCGGGATGAGTTGGAGAAATCCTTTCAAACCTATATCGACATCTTAAAACTCTACCCGGTGGACCCCGACGCGCTCTACAACGTTGCTTTCGTGGCGCTGGGGCAGGGGGAGTTTGAGATTGCGCAAAGGTATTTTGACAAGCTTGTCCGGGTCAAGGCGGATGATTTTGATGTCCTCTTCGGTGCCGGGATTTGCAGTTACCAGAACCAGCGGGGATCGGATGCTGCAAACTATTTCAAACAGGCTCTTGCTTTAAAAACGGGTTCCGATGTAGGGAACCTGGCCATGGCTTTTGCCCTTCAAAAAAAGAGTGATTTCAAACTCGCGGCCAATTATGCTGCCAAAGTAGCCGATCATCAGACAGAAAACGCCATAAGGTTCGTAGCCCGCCGCCTCCAGGCTCTGTTAAATCTCCAGGCACGTAAATATGATGAAGCCCTCAGGCTATTCGAAGAACTGCTCAGTTTTACTGAAAGCAATGAGATGACTGAAGAAAAGCTGATGACGCTATATGACATCGGCTTTGCCGCCTTCAAAGCCGAGAAGACCAGTCACGCTTATGAGCACTGGAACGAACTCTACAAGCTCGATAAAAACTATCAAAACGTTCAAAGCCTGGTCACAATCTTAAGAAGAGAGATGGAGGTGGATTTTAAACTTCTCAAGGAAAGCTTCGACGCTTCCGTCGAAGATTATGTGGATGAATGGCTTTCTGCGGCATTCCCAAAGGATTTTCTCTGGAATATCTGCGGATTGAAAAGCGATAAGGAAATTAACCTCAAGAATATCATGGTGACCGCCCGCGTCGGCACAGGCAAAGCCGAAGGAGGTGATGCGGACTATTACGGCGGTGACGATTATTCCGGCAACCTGGAACGCTTCATCAAACTGGACAATGAGAACTTTCGCATCATCTCCAACCGCATGCTGGGCAAAATGGGTTATAAGGTAGATCAGATACTTCAGACCTACCGCGAATCCGACGGTGTGGATTTCCTCGCCATCAATCAGGAAACGAAGGAAAAAGTGCTCATATGGGTCAGGAGATGGACCAAGACCAAGGTGGGAGAAATACCCCTTAGAAATTTCGCTCAAGCCATCAATGACATGAAAACGAGGGGCGGCCTTTTTATCACCACAATCGAACTGACCCAGGGGGCCGAGACCAGCCTGAAAAATCTTTCCAAGGTAACGGTAATATACCCTCACGAAATGGGCGAATACCTGAACGGTCTGGTTTAAAGCGATGCAGCATTTCCCGCAGGTAATCATCCCCTTCAATTCTATCGATTTTCAGGATCAGTCCTTTAAAATCAGCCGTCCCGATATAGAGAATCGCCTCAGAAAATCTCTGGAGTTGTGGGGGCCTCTCGAGCCCCCTCTTCTATTGAAAAGAGATACGGGAAGCTGCATCATTCTTTTTGGTCACCAGCGTCTTAAGATACTCAGCGAAATGAAAAATATCGAGTGCCGTGCTTATATTACAGACTCAATCGACCTGGACTTCTACCTGCCCCAGGCATTATTAAAAAACGAGAGGGGTCAGATCGGCCCCATGGGCAAAATCCGTCTTATGGGTATTCTACGAGAACGTCTCAGTTGTCCACCGGACCGTCTGGAAAAAGTGGCCCTTCGCGCTCTCAACATTCCCAGGGATTTTATCCACAACCAGGAAATGATATCTGTCCTGAAGAGGATTCCTGCCAATCTTTCTGAGTATCTGGACATCAGGGATATCAGCTTCAGGGTTATCCGGGAACTCCTTCAGCTCACACCGGGGGCACTGAATCTCATCGACCACTGGGTCAGAGAAACCAACCCCAGAGTCAATTTCTTTCGTGAGATCATCGAATATGTTCATGAGATTTATATAAGAGATGGTTCGCTGGAGAGTCTTTCGCATATTAATCCCGGAGAGATAGAGGATCGAAAACAGCGGGAAGAACGTCTGCATCAGGAAGTCTTTAGGATTCGATATCCCGGATACAGTGCGGCCCGTCAGAAAACCGAAGCCATCCTCGATCGACTTAAGAACCGTGGCATCGAAATCGACTTGCCCCCCTACTTTGAGGGCCGAAACATCCGTCTCAAGTTAATCCTTGACAAATCCGAAGAAGCGGAAAGTATTCGGGCCAGATTGCTCGAGATCGATTTGAAATCAGTGGAAGAACTGCTTCGTATGCTTTAACAGCGCAGATCCTATTGGAAAAATTCCTTCATATCCTCAAGAACCTTGAGGCGGGTTTCCACCAGGGAAAGCCTGGACTTATACCCAGCGGCATTTTTATGACCGCCTCCCCCGTTTTCAACGGCCAATTTCCCCACATCATATTTCCCCTTGGTTCTCATGCTCACTTTAACCGGACCCTCAGCATCCTGTTTCACAAGCACGCTTGCAACCACCCCTTTGACCGTTAGGGGAAGGTTGATGTTCAGTTCTCCCTCATTAAAGGTCGCCCCGGTCTTCTTGACCATATCCGAGGTCAGCTGCATCAGTATAAGCCTTCCCCCATGATGGATCTCCATCGTAGAGAGCATGAGAGCCCGAAGTTCGAAACTCGCCAGGGAATTGTTTTCATAAATATGTTCGTATACCTTGAAGGGGTTCACACCCATCTCCACCAGATTGGATGCGATCTGAAAGGTTTCCGGTGTGGTTTTAGGATATCGGAAGGAACCCGTATCGAAGACAATGCCCGTATAGAGGGCCAGGGCGGACTTGAAGGAAACGTCCTTACCGTAGTAGCGGACGATTCCATAAATGATTTCGGAAGCCGATGAGGCTTCCACCTTAATATAATTGGATTCGAATTTATTCTTATCACCTATATGATGATCTATTATGAAAACATCCTTGATCTCGTCCTTTATCAGATTATAGATCTGGCCGATGTTGTGAAAATCGTTGGTATCCAGAATAACAAGGGCGTAATCCCCAAGATTGTCTGGCAGCTGGCAGTTTTCATGATATACGGTGATATCGCCGTCGATATCGAGAAAATAAAACTTGTCAGGGACCGGATCCGAGTTCAGGATAAAGGACGTTTTGCCGAGATTGTGGAGCAGCTCATTGAAAGCTATCTCCGCTCCCAGTCCGTCGCCATCCGGACTTTCATGAGTGGATATGATGAACTTGTCATGCTTGTCGAGAAAAGCGGTTAGGTTCTCTAAACCTTTATGCATTCTCTAAACAGCCTTTGCTCTCACATTTTTGAGAAGAGGAAAACCCATCTCTTCCCTAATCTCCAGATATCGCTCCGCACATCGGCGGGCGACATTGCGAACCCGCGCGATATACCCCACCCTTTCCGTTACTGATATGGCCCCCCGGGCATCCAGCATATTAAAGGCATGGGAGCATTTTAGAACATAATCATAGGCAGGGAGAACGATTTTCACAGAGGAATCCTCCAGTATGGACAGGCACTCATTTTCATAGAGGTCGAAGAGCTTGAAATGCAGATCGACGTCAGCGATGTTGAAATTGTAGTGGGAAAACTCGAATTCACTGCGATGATGGACGTCCCGGTAGGTGACTTTTTCATTCCACTGAATATCGAAGACGCTGTTGACCCCCTGGATGAACATGCAGATGCGTTCCAGGCCATAGGTTAGCTCCACGGGGATGGGATCCAGATCGAAACTGCCGCACTGCTGAAAGTACGTGAATTGTGTGATTTCCATGCCGTCAAGCCATACCTCCCAGCCCAGGCCGGCCGCTCCCAGGGTAGGGGATTCCCAGTCGTCCTCCACGAAACGAACATCATGCTCCTCGAGCTTCACACCGAGGTGGCGGAGGGAATCCAGATAAAGATCCTGCACATCCACCGGGGAGGGTTTCATGATGACCTGATACTGATAGTAATGCTGCAACCGGTTGGGATTGTCGCCGTAACGGCCGTCAGTCGGCCGCCGGGAGGGCTCCACATAGGCTACATTCCAGGGCTCAGGTCCCAGGGCCCGCAGGAACGTAGCGGGATTGAACGTACCGGCCCCAACTTCCAGGTCATAACCCTGAATGACAATACACCCCTTTTTTGTCCAGTAATCGTTCAGATTTGCAATGATATCCTGAAAGTACATAGAAAACACCTCTCGTCCTTGGGAAGGAACTGATATATTATGATCCTGTTCCCGGCTGCTTTGCAGTAAGGAATGATAATCCCAGAGGGTTTGATAAAAATCAAGAAAAAAACACGCCTCACCCCAGGGGCGCCATAATTCCATTTGACATTAACCACTGGGCGGATAAGCCGGTGGGAACTTTGCATAATGTTGATGAAGGAGCCCTATGCTGCGCTGCTTTGATTTTTCCATTGCCGTACTTATTGCGGTTTTTGTGCTGATCATCACCCGGCGCATCGGAAAAATCCGTCTTCAGATATGGCAGATCATGCTGGGCGGAGCAGCGGCTGTTATCCTCTCGGGCAGCATCTCCCCGGAAAACGCTTTTAAATCCATAAACGCTGATGTGATGCTCTTTCTGACGGGGATGTTCGTCATAGGGGAGGCCCTGCACAAGAGCGGATATCTGACACATCTTTCCTACCACCTTTTCAGAAGGGCCCGGAGTGTGGACGGCCTGGTCCTGATGGTTCTTTACAGCATGGGGCTGTTATCCGCATTTCTGATGAATGACACCCTCGCCGTCATTGGGCCACCCCTGATGCTTTTCTTCGCGGACAATCACAGAATCAATCCCAGGCTGCTCCTGCTTGCCCTGGCTTACGCCATTACAATCGGCAGCGTGTGCAGTCCCATCGGCAATCCCCAAAACCTCCTGGTAGCCCTGGGGGGAGGCATCGGCAATCCCTTCCTCACCTTTTTCCGATATCTACTGCTTCCCTCCCTGATCAACCTTTTTATCACCTATTTGATCCTTAAGCTCTTCTACAGGGAGCACTTTCATGACCAGACACTGCGCCACATGAGAGAGCCCATTAAGGACAAAAACCTGGCCCGTCTTTCACGCCTTTCACTGCTGGCGGTTGTCGCTCTGGTGGGCATAAAGATCATGGGGTTCTTTTTGGGAAGCAACTGGAATTTTTCCCTGACACACATCGCCCTCATATCCGCCGCCCCCCTGCTCCTTTTCAGCAGACGCCGCTTTCAGATTCTGAAGAATATTGACTGGGCCACCCTGACCTTCTTTGCCGCGATGTTCGTCCTGATGGCAGCGGTGTGGGGGTCCGGTTTCTTTCAGGGAATCATCGTTCTACTGAAAATAAACCTGTCATCACCGGCCATGATCCTCTCCCTCAGTGTCGTCATCAGCCAGTTTATATCAAATGTCCCCTTTGTCGCCCTCTTCCTGCCCCTGCTGCAGCATATTAACGCGGGCGCTACAAGCATGATGGCCCTGGCCGCGGGAAGCACGATAGCGGGAAATCTCACCCTGATAGGAGCGGCCAGCAACGTCATCATCCTCCAGGGCGCCGAAAAAAGGGGTCAGAGCATAAGCTTCTGGGAGTTTTTCCGCATAGGGCTTCCCCTTACCATAGTAAACCTGCTGGTTTACTGGTTTTTTCTTGTTGTCGTATAAGGAAAGTCCTATAGAATAGGATTGGAAATACAGGTAAAGCAGGGAGGGCAAAATGAAGCTGGAGAGCCGTTTTACCGAATTGAGAGGGAACCGGATTCATTACCGCGTCGCCGGCGAGAGAAAGGGATTCGCTCTCGTTTTTCTTCCGGGGGCTGGTGGTGATTCCCGGCTCTACCTGCAGCAGCTGCAGCATTTCGGCAGGGAGCACCTGGCCCTGTCCCTGGATCTACCGGGACACGGGGAATCCCCGCTGAAGAGCGTCCCTGTATTGGGTGATTACATCGATGCGGTATACTCCGTCATGGAAACGGAAGGCCTAGAAGGTATCATACCCTGCGGTCATTCGATGGGCGGGGGCCTATGCCTGGAATTGTATCGACGCAGCCCGGAAAAAATCAAGGCCATGGTTATCATCTCCGCAGGAGCGGTTCTGCCCGTTTCGGATATTGTCTTCGACCTGATTACCAAGGATTATCCTCAATTCTGCGAATTTCTGGTCCGTTTTTCTTACAGTAAAAATGCCCCGGAAAATCTGTTGAATCTGGCCCGCAAGGGCCTTTCGGAGGTCCGTCAGGATATTCTGGAAAGAGATTTCAGGATTTGTGCGGATTATGACTATCGGGACATGCTTTCATCCGTCCGTGTACCCGTTCTCGTGCTTGCCAACGCCAGGGATAAAATGCTCCCAGCCGAAATCTCCGAGGAGTTGAGCGACGGCATAGACCGGTCGGTCTTCATTGCCTATGACCACACCGGACACATGCCCTATCTGGAACTCCCCGACAGGGTCAACATGGACATGGATGAGTTTTTAAAAACCCTCTAATCCGATCCGGTTCTTGATGAAATTCGGCAGCGAAAAGGCCCCTTTATGCACACCGGGGTTGTAATACCTCAATGTGGGCAGCATTGCCGCGGCATCCGATTCCCGATAATCCCTGAGGGGATGGTATTTCCGGGAGCAGAAGGTAAAACCGATGATCCCGCTGGGATAGGTGGGGACCAGGGTGTAATAGTATCCCTGCTGTGGATAGAGCTTTTTGGCAAATCCTGTCAGGCGCTCGACAATGTCACCGTGATAGTAGAAGGATTCTGACTGTGTCACGGCAATCCCGTCTTCTTTGAGGCATTCCTTCATCGAGGCATAGAACTCTTCGGAAAAAAGGACCTCAGCGGGTCCAATGGGATCCGAGGAGTCGACGATGACCACATCATAACTGTTCTTCCTCTCCCTGATGAAACGGGCCCCGTCCTCGGGATAGAGTTTTACACGGCTGTCATCGAAGGAACAGGCCATCACCGGCAGATGCCGCCGGGATATATTGACCACCTCCTCGTCTATCTCACAGACATCCACCTGTTTGACAGAGGGATGTTTGATCACCTCCCGGGCTGTACCGCCGTCCCCGCCCCCGATAATGAGGACCTTTTCCGGACGGGCATGAGCAAAGAGAGGAACATGGGTGATCATCTCATGGTAGGCGCATTCGTCCCACTCGGTACACATGATGACGCCGTCAAGCACCAGCATTCTCCCGAAGGGTTTGGTTTTGTAAACCTCGATCCTCTGAAATTTCGAATCGATACGCTCAATGAGATTTTCTATCTCTATTTTAATGGTCCTTCCCGAAGGAATTTCCAGCGTCTCTTCAAACCATAGATAAGGAGTTCCAGACATCTTATTCAACCTCCCGGTATCAGCAGTTCACAAATATAAAAAAAGGTATAGGGAATAGACTGAAGAACATCAGTGGCAATGGAAATAGCCACACCCCCTTTGCCAGGAGAGTGTGGCTTTGTATTGGAAACCGTTTTATTTTCTTAACGCAACGTTCAGCGTATAATCCATCCCCTTGAAATAGCTGAGCGAAAAATGCGCAACCACCTCGGGGTCATAATACTTGCAGCTAAAAACATCGATATAGGATGTATTCGTAAGATTGGCGAAATGTCCAGATATCAGCGATGTTTCGATAAGCTGAATCATGGAATATCCGGCAACCTTCTCATCCTCACCGAAATGCACCACCTGCGTCTCCCCAAAGCGTTTCATTCCGATCAGATCACAGAGCTGAATCACATACTGCTTGATCATCTCTGCGTCACGGATAATATCGGGATCGCAGTTATGTATGTCCACACTGCTGTAAAGCCCCCAGGCACCTAGATCACTGTACTGATCCGATGTTGGGATTTGATGAACGCGTGTTGTTCTATTCAACAAAGCCTGCATTTTCCACCTCCAGAATAGCTGGGATATCAGAAATCTTTTTCGTTTCGGGCAAAATACCCCTTTGGAGCTGGAAGAGCGAGCAGCGTTCGGCCCCCAACTCGGTCTTGATGTAGTCCAGTGCTGCCTGATAATCAAGATCCCCGCAGGTGAAGACGTCCACCGCCGCATACCCGTATTCAGGCCATGTATGAATTGTAAAGTGAGATTCAGCGATCACAATAACGCCGCTGATACCATAGGGTGAGAACTTATGGAAGAAAGGTTTTATAATTGTGGCCTTAGAGAGTTCGGCAGCGGCCATCATTACCTCCTCAACCTTTTTTAGATTGTTAATGTGGTACTCGTCGCAGTTGAAGAGCTCCGCTATGACATGTGTACCCAAACCCTCCATGGCAATCACCTCTTACCGCTTAATATCTTCTACACTCGAGTGCGTGTATGCTTTTTTAAACCCATTGTGGAGCAACGGGTTCTTTGCCTTGGGGATCAGTATCCCTTCCGGAAACCGATATGATTTTTCCCTGCCGTCCGCCCTTTAATAAGGCGAAATGCAAAAAAAAATCATTTCAGAAATATGTCAATAAATTATTATTAATTTTTTATTATTTTAAAAAGTATAAGCAATACGGCTCGGATATCACCCCCCCGGAATACTGCATGGAAAATATTGAATTAAATATAACATACTTTTCTAAAATGACAATAATTATATCAAGAAAAAAAAATCTGCGGGGAAAAAAATTCAAACAGATTATATGAGACATAAATATTTATTGATACGCCTTCCCTTTTGATCACTTAAATTTATCTTAACAAAGAACCCCGTTGTTTGTAAAAGCCGGCGCCCCTCCGTCTTGTCATAAAAAAAATCCTTGTATATATTGCCAGAAAGGGATAAACAGGCTGTTTTAGCAGAAATACTCAATGCCTATGGGGGCCGACAGGGCATGGGATGAGAGTAGCCCCTGCTTCCGGGATTTATCCCGATTCGCGAAATGAGGAGACAAAACCATGAACTTCCGCAAGAAACTGAACGAACCTGGACTGATCTGCATTGACGGGGCCATGGGTACCCTGCTTTTTCAGAAGCTCCCCGGCTTCTCCGGCTGTTTCGAACTGCTGAATGTAGAGAATCCCGAGGTCATACTGGATATACACAGGGCCTATGCAGACATAGGAGTCCAGATCCTCGAAACCAACAGCTTCGGCGGGAGCACCCTTAAGCTGGCCGAATACGGACTGGCGCATCGTTGTGAAGAACTCAACAGCGCGGCAGCGGCCATAGCCAAAAAGGCCGCCGAGGGGCGGAATGAAGCAGGCGGCCAGGCTGGCAGCCAGGGCCAGCAGGCCGGTCCATGGGTGGCGATGGTTGTTCAAGGCCAGGGCATCACCACTTGACTTGAGGGCCTGGGCCGGCGAAATGTCGGCGGCCTGGAGGGCCGGCAGACCGGCGCCGGCCAGCCCGGCGAGCAGCCCGAGCATGATGTAGAAGGCTGTCAGCGCCGGCTTGAATTCAAGCTGCGGTTGCAGTCCGGAAAAATAGCCGGCGCCGAGATCGCCACCGAGGGCTTGCAGGGCCATCCAGGCCAGGCCGTAGCCGAGCGCGACCCCGAGGACGCCGCCGAGCAGCCCGACCAGGGCGCCTTCAGCGAGCAGCCAGCGGATCAGCGTCGTGCGCTCCAGGCCGAGGGCGCGCAGGA
>CALCJG010000168.1 GCA_937967705.1 uncultured Spirochaetia bacterium | reverse complement strand
AGATATCCACTCGTGACTGGAGTTCAGACGTGTGCTCTTCCGATCTCTTTCTGCCTGTCGAAACCCGCCCAGGTAACGATGAGGGTCCCGGAGGTAAAACCGGCAAACCAGGAATCGCCGGGGGAGGAGCCGCTCTTGCCGGCTATCTCGTAGGTAAGGGGCTCCTTGATGAAGTCGGCGGCGGTTCCCCGGGCGATGACATCCTTCAGCATGCCCCGTATCTCCCGGACGGTCTCCTGCCGGAAGAAACGCTTCCCGGGCCGGGGAGGGGACCGGGTGAGATCCGTCTCGACGTCCCTGCCGCTCCCGTCGGTGATGCGTTCCATGGCCCGGGGCAGGCGCTCGGTGCCGTCCCCGGCCAGGATGAGGTATCCCTTGGCCAGTTCCAGGGGCGTGAGGTCCAGGGAGCCCAGGGCCAGGGAAGGTTCGGCGGGGACGCGCCGGTCCATGTCGTTATCCGGCATCCGGAAGATCTCCCGGGCCTTGCCGGCCATCCTCTCCGTCCCGACCCTGCCGATGAGCTGAACCGCCACGGTGTTTATGGATACCACCAGGGCGTCCCGGAGGGGAACGTCACCCCGATATCCGGGGTAGAAGTTTTTAGGCCGCCAGGGGGAGCCGTCGCGGTTTTTCATCTCCACGGGCCGGTCGGTCATCATCGTATCGCCCCGCAGGCCGCACAGCTCCAGGGCCTCGGCGTAGAGGAACGGTTTGATGGTGGAGGATATCTGGCGGCGGCTCTGCACGGCCCGGTTGTAGGGGCCGCTCTTTTCATAGCTTCGCCCCCCGATCATGGCCCTCAGGGCGCCGGTCTTAGTGTCGAGGATGAGCGCCGCCGCCTCGACCTGGGGGAGGCTCTTAAGGATTTCCACCTTGTACCGGGGCTGGTCGCGGTACTTTTCCAGGAAGTCGGCGACGGACTCCTCCAGCAGTTTCTGGCTCTTCAGGTCGAGGGTGGTGTAGACCCGGAGTGTCCCGGAGTCCCGGATGAGGTTCTCTTTTTTCAGGAGGCTCAGGCAGTAATCCCGGAAATAGGCCCCCGTCGGAGGAGGGGAGGCGTTCCCGGCCAGTCCCGCCAGGGCCTTCTCGTAGCGATCCCGGAGGGCCCGGGGGACGGGTCCGGAGCCCTTACTCCCGTTGCCCAGGAGGAGGAAGAGAAGCGGCCGCATCTCCGGCGCCGAAAGGCGGGAGAAGTCTTTGCCGTAAAGGGCGCGGCTGGCCAGTCCCGCCCCGTACAGTCCGGGCCTGAGGCGCTTCCGGTTGAGGAGGGCTCTCGTGAGCTCTTCGGAGCCGCGGCCCAGGCAGAGGAGCGCCATGTTCTTATAGTCCCGCAGGCGCTGCAGGGTGTAGAGGGGGATCTTATCGCCGGGAGAGGTGAGCTCCGGGGCCAGGAAATAGGCCGCGGCCCAACGGGCCCCGGCCATATCCCCCTGCTGATGGCGGTAGGCCTCCGAGAGAATGCCGCCGATCTTCCTCATTACCGGCGGAGCCATATCACCCCCGCTATCAATGGGGAGGCATTCCCGGCGGGCCAGGACATGGCGTGTCCAGAGACTGCCGTCCCGGGCGTAGAACTCCACGACGGTGGAGCGGGGACATTGATCGAGACCGGCGGCGGTCATATAATAATCCGCCAGGCCGGCGGTCAGCAGGAGGCCGGAAAACACGGCCGCGGCAATGGCGGCGATGACGAGAGGAGTCTTTTTCATGAGCGCGGGGCACCGTCCTCTTCCGTGGGGCGTAACCTCAGAATCCCGGGGGCGGTTTTAACGGCAAAGGGGGCGGTTTCTCCGGAAAGCCGCCCCCTCTTAAAATCAGGCATAATCATTGCAGCTGGTAAACCCTCTTACTTGGGTGATTCCTCCAGGCTTCCGGCGATGGCGGTGAGCTTGTCCTTGAGGGTCTTTTCCTTGGCCTTCTTGGCCTCGGTCTTGACGTTCTTGGCTACAGACTTCTTCAGCTTGGCGTCCATTCTGCCGGATACGTTCTGAAGCTCGTCGAGGAGTCTCATCTGCACCTTCATGTTCCCCTTGGAATAAACGGAGGCCTTCAGGCAGGTGAGGTAGATCTTCTTGCCGGCCTTTTTATCGCCCATGATGCGGTCGCTGATGATGTTGCTCTTGGCGTCACAGCAGGTGGCGTTGTACTGGTTCTCGTCCATGGAGGCCAGGGCTTTCCAGTTGCCCGCTTCTATGTACTCCTGAACGCCGGGCTGGAATTTGGACTGCAGGGATTTCAGACCGTTCTTGGCGTTCTCGTCCGTTTCCTTCTTCTTGCCGATGGCGGCCTGCAGTTTCTTCAGGATGCCTTTTCCCTTGGGGGACTTCAGCAGCGCGGCCTTGGAAACGCCCAGGGAGTTGATGGTGTAATACATTTCCGTGCGGACCTTTACGTCCTTATTCTGTATGCCGCCGATCAGGGCCGGGATGACTTCCATCTTGCCGTAATACTTGGTGTTGATGTAGCTGGATTTGGCTTCTGAGTTGACCTGCTGAAACACGTCAATCTTGACCTTCTTCAGATAGACCGGGCTTCCCTTCTGCAGGGCGGCCTGAAATTTCTTCTTTTCCTTGGCAACGTCCGTCTTGGCGGAAAGCTGTGCGGCGGGAAGGACAAAAACAAGGAGGGATAAGGCGGCGATCATAGACCTCTTCATAACTTTTGCTCCTGATTGATTTAGTGCGATTTTGTCACATCTCTGGCCAGAACTTTTAAAAGCACTCCCCATGAACCATGCAAAATCAACAAATATATATACAAACCGGATGGAAAAGTCAAATAAAAAAATCGTAAAGGGGTTTATCCCCCTTTATCCCACTCCCTACTGGGGAGAGGGCACAAATCCGGTCTTCTGGCCCAGTTGATAGAACTTGACCGCCTCGAAGTGCTCCCGTTTGTCCCGGGAGAAGTAGTGGGTCCCGTCATTTTTGGCCACGAAGAAGTAGTAGTCGTGCTTCTCGGGGTTCTGCGCCGCCTTCAGCGCCTCCATCCCGGGGTTGCAGATGGGGCCCGGGGGGAGGCCCCGGTGCAGGTAGCTGTTGTAGGGGCTCTTGTTGAGCAGTATCTCCCTGGTGAGGCGGATTTTGCCCACGATGTACTGCAGGGTCGGGTCGGATTCCAGGAGCATGCCGGCCTTCAGGCGGTTGTGGAAGACGCCGCTGATCCGGGGAAACTCCGAGACCCGGGCCCCCTCCTTCTGTATCATGGAGGCGAGGATGATCTCCTGGTCCGTCGGCTTGAGCTTTTCCGTCCTCTTCTGGAAGGTATCCAGCATCTTCTTTATCACCGCTCTGGCGCTGCCGCTGTCGAGGCGGTACGTGGCGGGAAAGAGGCGCCCCTCGTAATCCGGGGTCTTCTCCTGCAGCCCGTCGAGATAGGCCGAGGGCCCGAGCTTCCTCTTCAATACCTGGGCGATCTCCCGCTGCGTCCATCCCTCCGGTACGGTCAGCCGGGCCACGTCGCCGGTGCAGAGCATGCGGGCCAGGCGGTAGGGGGAGGCGGGCAGGGCCAGCTCGTAGAGCCCCGGCCTCAGGGAGCCGGAGAGCCGGGCGTTGAGGATATAGGCCGCGCGGAAGCGCCAGCGGGAGACCGAGAGCCCCTTATCCTCCATGAGCTGCCAGGCCTTCGCGAAGGAGGTCCCCCGGGGTATGAAGACGGTTTCCGTCTTGCCGCTCCCGGTGGGCAGGAACAGCACCAGGAGGATAAGGAGCAGGGGGGTGATGAGGAGAGCGGGGACTGCTATTCGTCGGTTCATGGGGATGCCTCGCAGCGGGTGTTTCCCTCCGGGGAGGGGCCGGGGGTTCCGGCGTCTGAGTGACCTTGCGGTTTTCTGGCACGGGGGGCGGGATTTGTCAAGACTTGTTTTTTGCTTTCCCCTGGGCGGGGGGCCTTTGTGGCTGTGGTATCCCCTGACCGGGGGGGGGACTTGTTCCTGACGAGGAACCGGCGTTTGTCAGAGGGAGGGCTGGGCGGCCCTCCCTCCGACACCTCCCTGCGCCCTCCTCAGGCGCCGGAGGGGCTGGCGCCCAAAACTCGGCTCGTCCGCTTTGCGGAGCTCGCCTCAGACAGTTGGGCGGTTTGTATCCGCCTGGCGGCGGATGGTTTTAGGGTCGGGTTGCAGGGGGGGATGGGTTGGTTTGTTCCTGAACGGGTTTTAAAAAAAGGGCGCGGCCGGTTGGCCGCGCCCTGCTGCTTTAACCGGCCATGCCGGCGCCTCCCGTGGAGGCTGAGACGCGTGCGGCGGTTTCGTACGGGGCGTCTGTGAGTACGGCGTAGAGATGATACTCCCTGCCGCTCTCCAGGCCCGTTACCAGGTAGGGGGAGGGGGCGTCGGCCCCGGCGTCGTGCCGCGTGAGGGGACCCGAGGCCCGGCCTTCCTCCTTGATCTGGCTGAAGACGGTGAGGTGGCGGCCGCCGTTAGCCGGGGTAAAGGTGAGGCTGATCTCCCCGGGGTTGGGGCCGGGGGAGGGGGTAAAGGGGAGGGTGTCCTGTATTCCCAGGGCGGGGCAGAGCACAAGAAACTCTCCGGCCCTCTGCCGTGTGGAATTGGCACCTATAAAGGCGTTGTACCCCTTAACGCGCTTTTTCCTTTTGGCGATCTCCGACCAGGATTGTTTCAGTACCCCGTCCATCATCTTCCAGTCCTCCGAGAGCTTTTTAAAGCTTTCCCTTACCTCTATCTGAGCCGGCGTATTGGGGTTCTTCGGCTTTCTGTACCTCCGGGCAAAAGTGTCTCCGTCGATGTTTACATAGACGATACGGCCGAGTTTTTTCCTGAATCCATCAAAGGTGGGGTTTAATTCTACTTCTGACATGAGTGTTCTCCTAAATTATTTTAAAATTTTGTACTTCTGGCCAATGGCCGGGCATTTGACTGCCCCTGAAACGTTCCTTTGTACGGCTCGGTACGGCTTTTTTTGTTCTATCCCATAGGGTTCCTCCTTTTGAGCGTTTATGATTAATACGCGCGGGGTGGGGGGAAGGTGAAAAAAAAGGAAAAAAAAATAGGATTTCCGGTGTTTTATTTTAGCTTCATGGGAGGTTCATTTGAGGTTCATAGGACCATTATAGGAGGAACATAGGAGGAACATAGGAGGAACATAGGAGTTAGGGGGGTATTAGACCTTACGAGGGCGAGGGTTTTATCCCCTGCCGGGGATTGGGGGGGGCTTGTTCCTGAGCGGAACTGGCGTTTGTCAGAGGGAGGGCTGGGCGGCCCTCCCTCCGACACCGACGGCCATGGATGGGCTAATGCCGGCGCGGGCACGGATGCCAATAAGCGCCGGCCCCCTGCGCCCTCCTCAGGCGCCGGAGGGGCTGGCGCCCAAAACTCGGCTCGTCCGCTTTGCGGAGCTCGCCTCAGACAGTTGGGCGGTTTGTATCCGCCTGCGGCGGATGGGTTTAGGGTTGGGTCGCAGGGGGGGGTATCATGACGAAAGGAATGAGGATTGTTTGAATGATGAAAGTTTCTCAATTTATTGCTTAATGGGGCTTTTGCCTATTAGACAAGGTCCTTTGCAGGTTGGTAACCTGACTAAATGGATTTGATAAACGTGTTTTTATGTGTAAATCGATATAAGGAGATTATTATTCAATATTTATCTAAATGACTATTGACTGTTTTATGGATAATGATGTATATTAGTGATTGAAAATATTGATTCAGTTATTCTATTCCTTAGTAAATACTATTATTTTGTGGAATTCAAATTTGGTAATCAGACCTTTTTGTAATCTTTAAATATTAAAAATATTAACCCGTATGTTCTCTTGTCCCGCCTCATTGAAAACGAGAAATTTTTAAGGTAAAAATAAGTGAGTAAATC
>CALCJG010000167.1 GCA_937967705.1 uncultured Spirochaetia bacterium | reverse complement strand
ATCGCCATCATTAAATCCTCAAAAACCGTGGATGATGCCCATCAGAGGCTCATGAAAAGGTTTAAGCTGACGGACATACAGTCCAAGGCCATATTGGAGGTGCGGCTGCAGCGGTTGACCAGGCTGGAAGTCAAGAAGGTGATGGATGAGCTGAAGGAACTGCTCAAGCTCATCGGGGAACTGAAAGCGATATTGAAGAGCGATAAACGCATACTGGGAATTATTAAGGATGAGTTGACGGAGATAAAGAACAAATATTCCGAGCCGCGCAAAACGGAGATACAGATCGGCGGAGAAACATCAACAAGCTTCGACATGGAGGATTTAATCGCCGATGAGGATATGGTTGTAACCATTACCAATGACGGTTTTATCCGAAGGCTGTCCGTGGATATCTTTAAAAAGCAACGCCGGGGTGGCAAGGGTGTCAGCGGTATCAGTATCAAGAAAGAGGACTTTATTAAAATGATGAGCATCTCCTCCACTCACGATACCATGTACCTCTTTTCCAACAAGGGAAAGATCTTTGGTTTGAAAACCTATGAGCTTCCCATGGCAAGCAAGGTTGGTCGGGGAAAATCGATTAAGGGGATCATCAATCTTTCTACAGGAGAGGATATATCCGCCATATGCTCTGTACCGGATACAGAGACCGATGCCTATATGTGCATGGTAACCCGGGAGGGGATCTTAAAGAAAATCGACATCGGTGAATTCAGGAACGCTAAAAAGGGCGGTATTATAGCCATAAATTTAAAAAAGGAAGACGAACTGGTAGATGTCAAGCTTGTTGAAAAAAATGATGATATCGTCATAGCAACGAAGATGGGGCTGATTCTTCGAACCAACTTGAGCAAGATGAGATCGATGGGACGAAATGCAGCCGGGATTATTGGTATGCGTCTTGCAAAGAATGATGAGATTATCGGTCTTGATGTAGTAAAGGAAAAATCGAGCTTATTCATGGTTTCCTCGAAGGGCTATGGAAAGAGAATGGAGTATAAGAATTTTCACAACAAAGGCCGAGGCGGTAAAGGGATGACATATGCCAAGGTCATGGATAAAAACGGTGTTGCGATAGGCATACGTTCGGTTTTCCCTGAGGATGAGATTATCATAGCCTCCAAAGGGGGTATGACTATACGCCTCAATGCCAAAGACGTTTCCATGCAGGGCCGTGCCACGGTTGGTGTCAGGCTTCTGAATGTTCCTGATGAGGACAGCGTCTCGGATCTTGCGGTTATTTCAGACGAGCAGTAGAAAAACTCTGCAATACTTTTAATTGTTTAAGGGAATGATTGTTAAGCTAGTTGTCTGTAAAGAAATTGTCAGACCTTATTGAACGATTGTGAACTGAATGTAAAATTATTTCAAAACCTGCGAGTTTTGGTGATAAAATCTATTCATTAATAAGGAAGGTGATATGAAAGGAGATGGGTCATGAGATTTAAGCATAAGCGAGGTATCAGGATGCTTACGGAAATGAATGATGTGCTGGATTTTGCTACTCTGAATAAGGAATATGAGATTGAAAACACGGAAAAGCCCAACCTGTATAGAGAGATTTTTCCCTACGAAAAAATAAGCCGTGTTCCCTTCGATAATAAGTTTATTCCCATCATGCCTTCTGCGAAGTTTCGTCTTTCTGACACCACCTTTAGAGATGGACAACAGGCACGACCACCCTATACAGTAGAACAGATCAGTAAAATATTCGATTACCTTCACCGGTTGTCAGGTCCCAACGGACTCATCACCCATTCGGAGTTCTTCCTCTATACAGCCAAGGATCGGGAGGCCGTAGAAGTCTGCAGAAAAAAGGGATACAGGTTTCCCTATATAACTGGGTGGATCAGGGCCAACAAGAAGGATTTTTCCCTGGTTAAAGAGATGGAACTGGAGGAAACGGGCATTCTTGCATCAGTTTCCGATTATCATATATATCTCAAACTGAATAAAAACAGAAAGGAGGCGGCGGAGGATTATCTGGCAATAGTCGACACATCCCTTGAGAACGGAATTATCCCTCGATTGCACTTTGAGGATATAACAAGGAGCGATATCTATGGTTTTGTGGTTCCTTTCGTTCAGAAGCTCGTTCGGCGGATGGAGGAGACTAAAATACCCATCAAGGTGAGGCTTTGTGATACGATGGGATATGGCGTTACTTATCCGATGGCCGCTCTTCCCCGATCTGTACCGAGATTGATTCGGGCTGTTATAGATGACGGGGGAATGCCGGGCGAGAACCTGGAATGGCACGGGCACAATGATTTCTACAGGGGATTTACCAATGCGACCTATGCCTGGCTTTATGGCTGTGATACAGTTAATGCAACATTCCTTGGGTTCGGGGAGAGAACGGGGAATACTCCCCTGGAGGCGATGGTTATCGAATATATTTCACTCACCGGGGATGATGATGGCATCGATACCGCAGCCATTACGGATATGGCGCATTATTTTGAATCTATCGGGTTTTCTATTCCGGAAAATCTGCCCTTTGTCGGTGCTGACTTTAATGTGACCAGGGCGGGAATCCATGTCGATGGGCTTCTTAAGAACGAGGAGATATATAACATATTCAATACGGAAAAAATTCTCAATAAACCGCTGGGTATCGGGATTACTGACAAATCGGGAGTGGCGGGAGTTTCCAAATGGGTCAACAGTCATCTGGGGTTGACCGGGGATTATGCTATCGACAAAAAAGATCCCGGGATCACACGGATGCATACACGGATCATGAAGGAGTACGAAAATGGTCGTGTGACCGCCATGTCCAATGAAGAGCTGGAAATGTACGCCCGGAAATTTCTGCCCCTCTACTTTATTTCGGATTTCGACAAGATCAAGATGCGGGAGCAGAAGCAAGCCGTTTCACTGCTCATCAAATACTTGAACCATGAAGACATCAAATCGATGAATCCTGAAAAACAGGAAGTTGTTCTGGGAGAACTTGTAGAGAACGATCCATATATCTGTTTTGCTTATGTTGTGGATTCCACGGGAAAGAAGATTACGAGGCATATTACACAGATTACGGATAAATCGAAATACGATAAGGGATTAATCGCTACGGATTATTCCGATAGGGATTGGTTCATCAATGTCATGCAGACTGGTAAGACTTATGTCTCGGATATATTCGTGTCTAAAATTACAGGCAAACTTTCCCTTACAGTCTCCGGGCCTGTCGTGGATTCCGGGGACCGTATCGTGGGTGTATTGGGTTTGGATATACGTTTTGAAGATCTTGCCAAGATTGAGGATGATGAAGATGTCATTTGAATCATGAACATCAGGCCGGAAAAGACCATAGAAAGAATGAAATCGGGGTGTCTCGTGAAAATTGTGGCACTGGGGGATTCATTGACCCAGGGCTGGATGGTCAGTAAGGGATATCTGGATTTCCTCTATGAAATGTTGAAGACTAGATATCCTGAGAGCAGGTTAACTATCCTGAACCGGGGTGTTCCTGGGGATACTGCGGAGGGGGGTCTCTACCGTCTTCGAGAGGATGTACTTGACTGCGATCCGGATTGTGTATTGGTACAGTTTGCTCTCAATGATGGTTTCATGGGAATCCCTCCGCAGGTTTTTCAAAACCAATTGGGGACCATAATTGATCATGTACAAAACGATACAGAAGCGGATATAGTTTTGCTTACCTCGGTTTTTCTGGATGATAATCGGGAAAATGAAATGGCTATGAAATATTATCAGAAAATTCAAGATCTGGCTAGGAAGAATCATCTGCCCATGGCAAGGGTTCATGAATACTGGAAAACAAAGATTGCGGAGGGTGCGGAGTTCAGCAATCTGGTTCAGTATGACAGGGTTCACCCTACGGTCGAGGGATATCGCCTGATGGCGGAAGCGGTTATGGAGGTTTTTTAGAGGCGTTCCTCTTTTTGATAAACGAGTTTTCCGTTGCAGATAGTGTACTCGACAGATCCCGTCAACTCCCTCCCCATGAAGGGGGTGTTCTTGCAGCGGGAGATGATAAAGTCCTCATTGATTGTGATCTTCTTCTCAGGATCGATGACTGTAATATCCGCAGCTCCTCCTTCTTTTAAACGGCCTTTGTCAATTTTTAATATTCCCGCAGGATTGACTGTTACGGGTTTAAAAGCCTGCAGCGGGGTGAAATCATACTGGTTGATCAGTATGGAAATGATGAGCGGGACCGCTGTTTCCAGTCCTATAATACCGAAAGGTGCGTATTCAATTTCCTGCATCTTTTCATTACGCAGATGAGGAGCGTGGTCTGTAGCGATGACATCGATGGTTCCGTTCCTGAGTCCTTCGATGATAGCCAGTCTGTCCTGCTCGGTTCTCAGCGGGGGATTCATCTTGGCCATTGACATGTGTTCCTCAATACAGTCATCTGTGAGAGAGAAATAATGGGGAGCGGTTTCACAGGTTACCTGAATCCCCTCCTCCTTTGCACGGCGGATGATCTCGACAGAGCCGCCTGAAGAGACGTGAGCGACATGGAGTCTTCCACGGGTCATCCTGGCAAGGATGACGTCTCTTGCGATCATGATCTCTTCTGATTCCCGAGGGCTTCCCTTTAGTCCAAGCCGGATGGAGTTTTTGCCTTCGTTGATGATTCCCTCATCCGTAAGGAGAAGATCCTCGGAATGAGTGATGATGGGGGCATCAAACATGCGTGCGTATTCCAATGCACGCCTCATGAGAATGGAACTCATGACAGGCCTGCCGTCATCGGAAAAACCTACTGCACCCCCTTTGACCAATTCCCCCATTTCGGAGATTTCTTCGCCCCGGGCGCCCTTGGTGATGGTTGCGATAGGGAATACGTTGATCGGACCCTTTTCTGCTTCGAGACGGATGAAGCGTACAAGGGCCTGATTGTCTATGACAGGATTCGTGTTGGGCATGGTACATACGGATGTAAATCCGCTTTTTGCGGCGACAGTGGAACCGCCAATAATGGTTTCCTGATCCTCCCTTCCGGGTTCGCGGAAGGGAGGATCAGGAAACCATTATTGGCGGTTCCAAGATCGGAAGAGCACACGTCTGAACTCCAGTCACGAGTGGATATCTC